>DUHU01000116.1:614-10923 GCA_013330765.1 Candidatus Poseidoniaceae archaeon
TGCGACCATGTTGGAAAACGCCTTCGTGGACGCGACGGATTGCTCTGGGCCTGAGTGGATGTACACGCCTTGTCCACAAAGTCGGGCGATGGTGGAGCCCACGACGTTGACCACGCCGTGCACGTCGCCTCCTTTGAGCTGAATTTCTTTGATGGCCGCGATGGTGTCCATCGTTTCTCCAGATTGGGAAACCGCGAAGTGAAGGGCTTCTGGGTTCACCACGGGGTCCTGATATCGGAATTCACTGGAAACGTGAGCCACGGCAGGGATGCGGGCCAAGCGCTCGATGAGTTGTTGGCCGATCAGCGCCGCGTTCAGAGCCGTACCGCACCCAAGCAAGCGCACATGCGGGACTTTGCGAAGTTGTTTGGCAGAAAGGTGCATTCCGCCAAGGCGACCGTTTCCGTTCTTTGCGTCCAGCCGTCCAGAAATGCATTGGCGCAGTGCTTCGGGTTGCTCGTAGATCTCCTTCAGCATGTAATGCGGATAGTCGCCCAGGTCGGCTTCACCCCAACTCTCCTCCATGGTGATGGCTGAGGTGTCACTTTGGCCACCGTCAAGGCGTTCAATGGACAGGCCGTTCTTCCCGTAGGCCGCGATGTCCCCGTCTTCGAGGATGATGATTCGGTCGGTGTGTTCCACCAACGGCTGCGGATCGGAGGTGACGATGAGGCCGTGCTCGGCTTCACCCAACACCAGTGGGCTTCCATTCCGCGCACAGACGAGTTCCTCGTGGTCGAGGAAGAGGGCGCAAACGCCCCATGTGCCTCGAAGTCCCTTCAGGGCTGTCCGCATGGCGTTCATCGGCGATTGCCCTTTTTCCACCGCCTGCTCCAGGCGGTGTGCAATCACTTCAGAGTCGGTTTCCGAACGGAAGGAAGCTCCCTTCCGTTCGAGGTGCCGTCGGACTCGTGTGGCGTTCTCGATGATGCCGTTGTGCACGATGACGACGCGCTGCTCGGGTCCAAGGTGCGGGTGGGCGTTCTCGTCGGTCACGCCGCCATGGGTGGCCCAACGGGTGTGGGCGATGCCCACCGTGCCTGGGATGTTTTCAGGCAGGATTTGTTCGAGCTCCTCCACCTTCCCCGTTCGCTTCCTGACGTCGAATGACTCCCCTCGAATCGCAATTCCGGCGCTGTCGTAGCCGCGGTATTCCAACCGTCGAAGCCCGCTCACAAGGATGGGTGCGGCCTGACGGCGGCCGTGGTAGGCGATGATTCCACACATGATTACACCTCGACGGCATCCCCACAAATCGGGCAAGGGACCCTCTTCAAAGTCAGGTCACGCACGGTAAAGCTGGCCTCGCAGGACGAACACACTGCTTCGCGGCTGGGCGGGGGCAAATCGGGCAAGGCAGGAAGCGCCGGCATGGCGGGCGCTTCGTCGAGGGTGGGTGGAGGCAGGTCTGCAAGGTCGGGTAGGGAGGGGATCGGCAGGGCGAGTGTGGCCTCGGGCGCCGGCATCGTTCCTGCGATGGCGCGTCGGCGCCGACGTTCTTGTCGAGCATTCACCGGTTCTGGACGAACGGTTTCTTCCTCCTCAGGAACCTCGTCTTCCTCGTCCACGATGGCCACGATGTCCTTCGCTTCGTCAACGACGGCAAAGGGTGTTTCGTCGGTCACGGGTTCAACCATCATCAGCACGTCGTCGTCGAGGTCGTCCTTCTCCTCGTCTGCTTCACGCGGTCGGCGGCGCAGTGCTCTGCGTGCGGTGAGGACCATGGCCAACAGGAGCACGACGACCACCAGACCAGAGCCGCCGAGGATGAGCATCTGCATGTCCCGATCGCCGGGCAAGGGAGCCAGCAGGTCTTCGACCCATGAACCGCCAGAACCATCGGAAACTTGCGGTTCAGCATCCGCCAAAATTCGCAAATCAAGGGCCCCTGTGGTGGACGTGAAGCCGACCACGACGTCGACGGATTCTCCGCTCGCACCAAGCAAGCGTCCGGCTTCGAGGATGTTGGCCAAGGCATAGGCCTCGTCCCCTTCACCCACGGCCAGAAGCCCAAGGCGGACGACCGGCCCGCGCACGGATATTTCATCGTAGAACACCATGATTCCATGTTCACGTTCGATCATGCTGGTGCTGAGGGCACCGGGTGCATCGATGCACGTCGGTTCATCGACGCTCCATCCTTGGTCGGTGACGGCGGTGCACACCGAGGCGTCTTCTCCTTGGCGTTCGATCCACAAACCGACGAGGTTCCCGTCCTTGTCGAGTGCGAGGTGATGGTCGGAGGCGTCGTCTCCAACGGCGGCCAAGAAATTCCAGCTTTCTTGGCCACGCGCTCCATGGGTGTAGAGCAGGCCCAATCGCTCGATGCCAGTGACGTCGTCGCGGGCGGTTTGGAACAAGACGTGCAGTCGGTCTTCGCTGATCGCCACCGAAACAGGGTCGCCCTGTGAGGCCAGCACGTCGATGTCGGATTGCACGACGAAGGGGCCGTCCCACGAGCCGGACAAGTCGGGTCGCTCAGAGACCATCGTGAAGATGCTGGTCACGTCCAGCCAGGAGCCTCCAGTCGAGATGTCACGGTGGTAACCTGCGATGACCACTTCACCGTTCCGTTCTGCAACGTCAAGACCCCAATAGCCTCCCTCGGACAGCTTCAAAGGCGTTAATTCTCGTTGGACGGGCGTCATTTGTCCGGTCGTGGTCAACGCGGCAATGCCAAGGTCCTGGAGCGTGTAACCGTCCTCGCTCATCGTACGCCGCGTCCAAGCCAACTGGACCATGCCATCGCTGCGCACCGTGCTTGCAATCTCGCCGCCCCAATTGCGTTCGACGAGCACGTCGCTGATGACGACCATGGAACCGGAAAGGATGCGGGCGTGGAGTTCACCGTCGCGGGTCGTCAAGAGCACAGCTCCCTCCTCGCCGCCAATGAGTTCGATCGGTGCTTCTCCATCGTCCAAAGAAAGCCGGATTGGAGAGCCAAGCGTGAAGGTGTCCGCCACCACCGTGAATCGGTGTTCTGCATGTTCTGTTTCAACCCCGTTTCCAGAGAGCAGGACGCGGTATTGGTGTCCGCCAACCTCGTCGACCTGGTCCAAGAACCGGGCCGTGGCGTATCCTGAGGTAGAACTCCCCCCGTTGACCCGGCCGATGGTCGCCGATTCCACGCTGAGCCAACCGTCGTCGGTCCAACGCTCAAGGTTCATGGTCAACGCCGTGGCTTCGTTTTGTCCAAGGTTGTCCAATCGTACGGAGACCTCGAAGGGTTGGTTCGGGACGGGAATCAGCGGCATCGTGGTGACCGCGCCTTGCATGAAGCGAAGGCTGGGCTCGACCGGCCTTGGGTCGATGGTGAAGGTAAATCGGAGTTCGTTGTCGCTTCGGTCAACGTCGTTCAGTTGCTCTTCTGGGTCGATGCTGATGACCACATCATGGGTGCCAGGCTCCGTGGCCCACCACCAGAGGCTGTAGGTGCGCCGCTCTCCTGGTTCGACCGTGCTGACCAGTCCTTGGCTTGGATACACTTCGGAAGAAGAGCCGGGCGCTTCGAGGAGGAGGCCGACGTTGTCGGCCGATGCATCGCCGTCGTTGAGGAATTCAAACCGGACCTCAAGCACCGTTCCCGCCACCGCACTCGTGGCGACCAAGCCTTCGTTGTACACGTTTGAGAGTCCAGTCAGTGCAAGTTCAGGGGCTGCGGGGAGGTTGTCGACTTCGTAGGTCCGGCGGAAGGATTCACTCACGGAGCCCGATTGATTCACGAAACGGACGGCAACGTAGTGATCGCCGTCTTCAACGACGGTTGAATCCCAGGTCCACGACCAGTCCTGAAGCTCGAAATCCTCGTCGTTCAACGTGGCCACTTCGGTCCATGGGTCGTTTCCAATTCGAGCCTCGACGGCACTCGGTTCAGGTCCTTGAGCGGTCCCTGTGAAGGTCACACTGCCGTCGAGAACGGTTTGGGAGGAGGGCGAAGTGATGCTGGCAGCCATCCGTCCGAGGTTCATCCATCGAACGTCAGCAGCCGAGACGTCGCCGCCCTCCGTTCGAGCGCGTGCGAGCAGCCAGGTTTGGTCCTCGTCTTCGTCGACCCAGTCATCGTCGAGGGTCACGTCAAGGTACCATGCGCTCGGGTCTCCACCGGCTTTGCGCCAGTCGAGCAACTCCACAGGGTTGCTCGAGCCGTCCCTGTACTGTTCGAGCCGAACCTCAACTTCCGTGTAGGTTCGTTCCGAGGTGTTCTCGACGCTCCCTTCGAAGCGCACGCGTTCGCCCGCGAGCAGCAAGGTCCCGTTTTGGTGAGACTCGATGTCAACGTGATGTCCTTCACCGTCGCCGACCGGCGGTGGTGCGATGACGGTGCCGCCGGTCAGGGAGGTGCAGGTGCGTTCCAACACCAAATCGACGGCACATGAAGCGTCGATGAGGCCCCAGCCCCACTTCTCGTTCCAATGCGGGTCGATCGACGGTTCGCTGGCGGTGCCTCGGCGTTCTGCTGAGTCATGGAGGAATTGTTTGACTTCGTCTGGCGTCAAGGACGAGTCCGCTTCAATCATCAGCGCAACAACGCCCGCAGCCAGCGGTGTGGCCATGCTCGTTCCGTCTTTCGAGTCGTATCCAGATTCTGCCTTCGGGCGGTCCGGTTGGCCAGGGAAGGTGGTTCCAGTCGCCGCTGTCGCACTGGTGATGCCGGTGCCAAAGGAGGCCACGTCCGGCTTCAGTTCGTCGAGTTCATCGTCGTCTCCGTCGTCGTCCCGTGGCCCGTAGTTGGTGTAACTCGCCGTGGAATCATCGGTCCGGTTGATGGTGCTCCGGTCGTTGGCAGCAGAGACGGCCAGACCCTTGTCAGCGCTTGCGGGCGAGGGCACGCGCCGGGCTCCGTCGTTGCCCATCGCGATGACGCAAACGACGCCGGCATCGGCGGCGTTGTTGACCTGCCGGGCCTCGGCGCTGGAGCCGTTGTCACCGGTGTCGCCAGGATTCAACGGGGAGCTGAAGGATCCAAATGACATCGATGCGACTTGGATGCCCTGAGAAGATCCGTTGTGACCCCAGTCCGTGTTGGCGTTGTTGACCACCCATTGGATGCCGCTGATGGAATATTGTGAATTGGTCCCTCCTGTGTCGGTGAGGACCTTGACGTCCACGAGGTACGCGCCGGGTGCCGTGCCCATGTGTTGACGGGATGCGTCACCCGTGCCGAGGGCGCTGCCTGCGACGTGGGTCCCGTGCCCTTGGCCGTCATCGGGATCCTGGGAGCCGTCAGGGTTGGAGGAGGTTGAGGTGGCATCAAATCCAGCCACCCACTTGTGGTCGTCGTACGAAAGCGGGTCGAGGTCCGGCGAATCGCTCTCGTCGTCGAAGTCGTTGAGGCTGCGATGTTCGTTGTCCACGCCGGTGTCGAGGATGGCGATGACCACACCATCACCGGTCAGGCCGGTGGGGTGGACTTCGCCTCCGTACACGTCGCTGTCTCGGGCCCTGAGGGCTTTGGCCGCCACATCATTGGTCGGGACGAGGAGGTTCTGCATCTCCACGACCACCACGCCTTCGAGGCGCCAGAGGTCCAACAAGGCCGAGACCGGGACGCGGTCGAGCACGACCGAATCGAGGCTTTCTGGAAGGTCGAACCACGCGCCACCTTCTTCGCCGACCCAACCGTGTGCGTCCAGAATTGCACGCAGGTTTGCGATGTCCTCGTCACTGGGGTGCCATGCGAAATCGACCACGATGGCCACCGTCCGTCGGCCGTCAGGCCCTTCGATGGCGGTGGAGGAGACGGAAGAGGCGCCGTCGAGCACCCTCTGGAGGCGGTCGTCCATGCCGTTTGCGTCGAGGTCAGGCCCGTACCGATGCCACCAACCGTAGGCTTCCTCGGCCTCACGGTCGGCGCGATCTGGCCATCGTTCTGGAGCGGGACACAATTCGTCACCGCACATCAACGGAGGGACGCCGTCCACCACACTGACATACGATTCGGCGGGAGGAAGCAGGGCTTCACTGCCCGCAGCAGCGGGGCCTGTGACCATCAACACGAGGAGAAAGAGGGCAACACGCGTGCCGCGTGCGGACCTGTCCGCGCTCCCGCTCATCGTCGAACGGTCCGTCTGGACACCTTTGAGCCTATCCCGTTGGCTCTTCATTCGGCGGCCAGTCGAGGTGCTGCGGGTTGGTGGCGCATTGGAGCCTTGGACCGTTTTTTCGTTCCACCACGCCCACCTCGCTGTCGCACACTGGGCAACGAACCACGCTGGCCAGCTGTTCGAACCATGCCAAGCGCGTTTCTGGTTCGTCAGAGGCTTCCATCAAGGAACTCAAAACTCCCCTTGCACGCTTCGGTATCGGCATGCCCCTGGCGGTCCACGGGTCCTCGATTTCGGCGAGGTTCACCATGCTGCTTCGGAGCGCATCACGGCGACCGTGAAGGGTCGACAGGCCGCTCGGCCCCCCGTCAACCACGCCTCTCGGCACGGGGCCACCGCGTGCGACCAAGGGCAAGGTGAGGTAGGTGGCCAAAAAGCCCCCCAAATGCGCCATGTGAGCCACGTTGCCTCCTGCTCCCCCTTCCGCGGCCCACCAGCGGGCCACTTCGAGTCCAAAGTACAGAAGCGCAATGAGGCTCACCGGCCATGGGCGAATCAAAATCAGCGGGAAGGGGATTTCGTCCCGGGGCCATCCCGCCAGGTACGCGCCCAGCAGTCCGAAGGCCGCACCGCTCGCACCCCATGCAGGCGTCACGCTTTCCCAATTTGCGAGGGTCCACGCCAGTGAGCCTCCAAAGAGGCCGATGGCGTACATGATCGCGTAGCGTTTGGTTCCAAGCCGTTGTTCCAACGGTACGCCGACGAGTGCCAATATGACGACGTTGCCCAGCACGTGCATGAGGTCAAATTGGGCGTGGAGGAAGCCTGCAGTGACGGCCGTGTGCCACCATCGAGGGTCGTTCATTCGTCCTGGAATCAGGACGAGGTCGAACCAGAGCATGAAATCCTGGATCAGGTCCATGCGATACGCAGCCCCGATCACCGCTTGCATCACCGAGCCAAACAGGACCGCCAGAACGATGCCCAACGAGAGCGGTGCCCGTGACCGAATGGCGTAGATCATGGGTACGGCCACGGCAAGCAACCACGCCACGATGAAGACCTGTTCCAACAAGGAGAGCGACGGCCACGCGAACGGAACCGTGGCCATGGGTGCTCGTGCATGCCCTCTGCTTTGACGCTTCGTGGGTCGGCGCCTTCTTGGGTGCGGGTCGGCTCGCCTCGGCATGGGCACGGTGCTCGAAGCGCGGGGACTGGTGGTCCGCCGTGGGCAACACACCGTCCTTCGTGGCACCAACCTCTCCCTCGAAAGAGGAACATGCACGCTTTTGCTCGGTGAGAACGGCACCGGGAAGTCCACCCTCATGGAGACGATCCTCGGTCTGCACCCGCTCGAAGACGGTGCCGTCCAGGTTCAATCAAAGGTGGTCCGTGACGCGGAGGGAAGGCGTGCTCGGCGCCCACATCTCCCTCTCGGCGTGTTGCTGCAAACCGATGGGAGCGTGCGCGACCAGACCGTTCGGCACCACCTCCAGGTGTGCGCCTCGGCCGCAGGCGTGCACGTCCACGACGAAGCGCTGGCCGAGCTCGCCCAGCGTATGGACTTGCGTCACCGTCTGGATGATCGTATGCTCACGCTCTCGGAGGGTCAGCGTCGAAAAGTCTGCGTGCTCGGCGCTTTGCTTCCGGGATTGGCCCATGAACCAGAGTGCCTTCTCGTCCTTGACGAGCCCATGGCCGCGCTCGACGAGCGTGGGCGCTCCGCCACCGTTGATTTGGTGGCCGAGGTGATGGCGCGTGGTGCAACGGTGCTCATCGGGACGCACCACCCTGAGCGCTTCCCGCTCGCCGATCAGGCCTACCTGTTGAACGAGGGTCAGCTGCAACCCATCGAACATGATGGCGAGGCATCAGATTCCGTGGAATCTTGGCCCGTGTTGACCGGTAACGCCACGCGTCCCTCCCCTTGGAAGCTTGGCCGAACGTATGCTTGGTCGGGAGGGACGCCACTTTCTGGATCGGTGCTTGGCGTGCTGATGACCCTGGCGCTGGCCACCCTGCTGTTTGAGGCCTCCACCGTGGCCGATTTGCCGTGGACCGCCGTGCTGGGTCTCCTCCTCCTGCCTTCCTTCGTGGCCGGTTCGGTCGGTGATGCGGCCTTGCTGACCTTGAGGCGAGACCGTGCCTTCCAACGCTTGTCAGCCCTCGGTCTTCGGCCGCGCGACCCGCTCACACCGCTTGTGTTGGGGGCTGTTGGCCCCATCACGATGGGGCTCCTGCTCGACGTCTCTGTGGCTCTGGATGTGGCCGTTGCAGGTGCTGGAGTGGGCCTTCTGCTCAGCCAAAGCGTCGCCGCTGCCGACGCGCTCGGGTTGAGGTTGGCCCGCCCTGAAACCCTTCACCTCCGGTTGATGATGCCGCTTCTCGTTCTCCCGTTTGGTCTGCTTTTGGACCTACTCGCATGAACATGATTCAAATCCAACGCGCTCGGAGCGCAAGCATGGGCGAGCAGGCCGGGAAGACCCGCTTCCCCCTCGGCTACGTTGTGGTTGGCCTTGTCCTCATGGTGGTCGCGCTGTGGTTGCCCGCTCTTGTGATTGAACCCCATCAATCGCAACGCACGACATACCTGTTTCTCCCAAGCCTCGGAGTAGCGGCGATGACCCTCGGTGTGCTGTTCAAGGGCGGGGCGCATGCTGGCCGATTGTGCCTGGTCTTGGGTTTCTTTGGCGCAACTGCTGCGCTTGGGTTGGCTTTTCTTTGGGTGCCAAGCGTGCCGAATGACGCCTTCGAATCACCTGAGGCACAACGCCTGTTTTACTGGCATGTGCCGAGCGCATGGATGGCCATGATCGCCTTCGGTGTGCTGTTCGTCGGTTCTGCACTCTGGTTCATCCGAAGGTCAGCCCTTGGCTGGCGTCTGCATGTGGCAGGAAGCGAGGCTGGTCTGGCCACCGGCCTGATGGCCGTGTGGTCCGGTTGCCTCTGGGGTGCCGCAGAGTGGGGTGTGCCTTGGGATTGGACCGACGTTCGATTGAACAGTTTCGCGTTGTTGACCCTCTTGGCGTTGGTGTTGGTGCTCGGTCGACGAGCCCAGCCTGATGGGGTTGAATCGCGCGACACGTTTGCTACCGCGGGCCTGTTTGGTTTCGTGCTGGTTCCGCTCACCTACATCGCCACGCGAATCTGGCAGATTCGCCATCCAGGTCCAGTCATCGCCTCGGGTGATGGAGGCGGTTCGCTGGCACCCGAAATGGGCGCGTTGCTCGGCTTCGCTGCCGTGTCGTTCACCGTGCTGATCGTCGGTCATCTGATGGAAAGCGTTCATTTGACCTCCCTCGAACAACGGCTTGACCGCCTGCAGGGCAAACTCGACGCGGAGGTGATGGATTGAACGGCATGACGGCGCTCGCGCTTGGCTACATTGGGATGTTGACGGCCTTGGGCGTCTGGACGTGGACGGTCATGTCCCGTGCCCGTGACATCGAGCGTCGCTTGGCTTCCACCGAAGCGGCTCTGGGCTTGAACGACGGCAATGTGGACCCGGTGGTCGACGACGAGCGCTAGCCTGAAGGGAGGCGTGCCGACCCCGAGGCATGGCGGTCGACCTTGGCGGGGCATTTTGTCTCGTGTGCGGTGCGGACCCGCCGCTGTTCACCGACGGGATGTGTGAACCCTGTTCGAGGGAGCGCACGACCTTGATGCGAGCGCCAGACAACATCCCTTGGACGCGATGTGCCCGGTGCGGAGCGACCGAGGTTGAGGGCCGTTGGACCTTTGTTGAGGACAGCGTGCTCATGGACGACTTGGTTCAGCGGCATGTGACCTTCCACGAAGATGCAGAAGACATCAAAGTGGGAATGATGGCCCAGCCGATCACCGACAGGCACACGTTGCTTCACGTGCAGGCTGAAGGCGTCATTGACGACCTGTTGTACACGGAAGAGCGTAGGGTTCGGACACGGATGAGCAACGGCGTGTGCCTGACGTGCACCCGTCGCGCAGGGAATTACTTCGAAGCCACCGTTCAACTTCGCTCTAGCGGGAGGCGGTTGGAAGACGAGGAACTCACCACCCTTCGAGCAACCTTGGATCACGTCATCGGGAACATGCCGGAAGATCCGATGTTTTTCATCACCAAAGAAGGGCCAGTCACTGGAGGATACGATGTTGTTCTTGGCTCTAAGTCACTAGCGAGGGCTTGGGGACGCCATCTAATTTCACAGCACGGTGGTCAAATTACTGCCACTACATCTGTAGTCGGAAGAAAGGATGGTGCAGATGTAACAAGACTTACTCTACTT
>DUHU01000116.1:11066-11625 GCA_013330765.1 Candidatus Poseidoniaceae archaeon
GATGTTTTTCATCACCAAAGAAGGTCCAGTCCAAGGCGGCTATGACGTGGTGCTGGGTTCGAAAGGACTCGCACGTTCATGGGGCCGGCACCTGGTGCAACAGCACGGCGGTCAAACCGTTGAAACAAATTCGACGGTGGGTCGCAAAGACGGCATCGACGTGACGCGTCTGACCTTGTTGTACCGCATGCCGGGTTATGCCTTGGGGGACGTCTTGCGATGGCGTGACGCACTCTGGCGTCCGACCTCTTGGGCCAAGGACGGTGTCATCTTGGAGCGGGTCGAACGGCACGAACGCACCGGGGCGTCATGGCGTGATTTGGAGCATGCCGTGGTGCTTTCTCGCCATCGCGACTTGGTCGCTGTGGACGTGTTGTCTGAAGATTCGAGCGCCGCTGAAGTGCTAGATCCGATGACGTGGAAAGTCGAGGAAGTTGCCCTTCCTTGGAATCACGAGCCGGGTTCCCGACTGATTCTGGCCCGGGTTGAGGGCGAGTGGGTGGCCGTGCCGCATATGAGCCATGACCGAGACCTGCTGACGAAGGGTCCTTGAGGTCCA
>DUHU01000208.1 GCA_013330765.1 Candidatus Poseidoniaceae archaeon
CGTGCGAGCGCGGGATCCACGCCTTGGGGCGCTTCCCCGTTCCATGCCACACATACGGCATGCAGGCGCGCCCGGTCTTCTGACCATGGAGGCGAGAGCACCCAAGCGAGCAACCATGCCCAGAGGCGCGGGTCACGTGGGACCTTGACCGTAAGGACGTCCCGCCCTTGAGCAATACGCGCCACGCGGAGGGACAACCGCCCATCTCCGTTGGTC
The DNA here is from genome assembly GCA_013330765.1 of Candidatus Poseidoniaceae archaeon. Classification (GTDB taxonomy): domain Archaea; phylum Thermoplasmatota; class Poseidoniia; order Poseidoniales; family Poseidoniaceae; genus MGIIa-L3; species MGIIa-L3 sp12206u. The sequence continues at coordinate 217 of DUHU01000208.1, forward strand.
AGCGCTTGGGGCAAAGGGCGGTGGACCACTTCTTCCGTGGTGTTCCAACCCACCACCCAAGGTTCCTGGCGCCCCACCGCCACCTGGTGGGGGCGCTGTCGAATCAATTCGTCCAATGCTTCGCGTTGGGGTCCTCGCGCACCAGCTCCCTGCCACCTTAGCGGGGGGCGTTCTTCGAAGCCTTCAACCCACAGCCGCGTGACCTCGTCGAGGGGTTCACCGATTCGCTTCAAGAGCCCCAGCCATCGCATCAGCGGTCGCCCGGGGTGATGGTCTGCAAGGCCATGTCGGGCTCCAAAACCCAAGGGGCGACGGGGCACCTGGAGGACGGGTCCAGAGACTGCGGTGGCGGCCAAGGCCAGGGCGAGCAAGTCCCATCCACGACGGCTTGGCGCACACATCAATTCCAACAGGTCCTTCCACGGCGCACGGGGGAAGGGCCCCCGGCCGTCGATGAGCAACCCTTCATCGGAAAACTGCATGAGGTGGCCCGAGCACAAGGTCACACCGCGTGCCAACACCCGTTGCTGTTCATTCGAGGCGCCTTGAGCCGACCGGGCGGCCGTTGCTGCTTCCACAAAGGCGGGTTGTCCCGCGTGCCAGACGCTGATGGGGTCCGCATCGGGATCCTCCAAGCGAGCCCACAAGCCTGCTTCCACCACCCAAGGCCTGTGCTTCAGTCGCCCCCAACGGGCCCGTGAGGTGGAGAGGTTTCCCAACAGGCCCCTGGCCTCGTCGGCCAAGGTCTCCGGAACGAGATCCAACCAGAGATGTTCACCGTGATCCCGAAGAACGGACGCGCACAAACCGCAATGCTTCTGCACACCCTCAGCCGGTGCATCGCAGACCTCGCATTGCTTCGAACTCATCTTTGACATTGAAGCATGACCCTTTTTCAAGCCGGAGTCGGAAAACCGCCGCAAGGTGTTCAAGAACCCTGACGAGGTCTCAGGAGCCATGCCGTCCCTTGAGGTCGTCCCCTTCGGTCCACTCCCGGAGTGGGTCGATGCGGCCATGGAGTCGGAGGCCGTCCTCGTGGTCTGTGCAACCGAGGGCGAACGTCGTCATCACTTGCGCCGTATGGCGCACGCTGGCGGAACCGTCGATGCATCACGCCTGACCACACTTGGTCGCTTTCTCCGTCATCTTCGGGCCGGCGTGGGTTTGCCTGAGGCCCATGGTGATGCGGCCCTTCACTTGCTTGCATTGGACGCTGCATGCCGCGCATTGGCCGAAGCCGGCGCGTTTCTTCTTCCCGCTTCTTCGTGGAGCGTTGGGCGAACAGAGCGTTTGCTGAAACTCCATGACCGCTTGGCGGAAGAGGGGATGGAGAAGGAAACATGGGACGAGGATCCGGGCATGGCGACTTTCGCTCGGGCCATCAAGCAGGTTGAAGCGGAAACAGGACTGCTCCATCCCGGTCTGGTCCCACAGCACGTCATCGCCGGGTTACGAGCACACGACGCGGACCACCCTCCCTTCGTGTTGGCCAACCTCGACGGGGTCTTGTTGCTCCCCTCACCTCCCGACCACGGGGCAGCAACGGTTGCGCTTTTCCACGCCGTAGAGCGTTTCGTGGGGGTCCACGTGCTGCGGACGCCGGGCGCGATGCGGACTGGTTTTGGTGGTGCCATCCTCGAGGACGTGCATCCCATCGACACCAAGGAAGGGGTGCCGGATTGGCTGCCGGCCCACGACCCGGTGCCCTCAGAGGCGCGAGGGTGGGACGTCGTTGACGCCCACCTCGGTGCAGTACATCGCGTGGCCCTTCAGCGTCGTAGCCATGGCCCCATGGCGGCGGTCGACCTCGCCCTTCAGCATCATGCCGCGGAAAGTACCGGTCCGGTGCTCATCGTCGACGCTGACGAGGGGCGCCGTGAGGCGACGGTCAGCAACCTGCACGCGCATGGCCTGACGGTCAGCCATCGCCCCCCCGTTGCTCCATCACGGGCCGTAACCGGCCTTCTCCGAGCGGCCAAGGCGGGCATCGGCCCGGAAGCATGGAGTCCGGAAGCACTGATCGGCTTGGCCGGAGGATCCTCATTGGGGTTCGACGTTGCCAAAACAGGGCCGCTTGTTCACCCCTTGGAGCCCGAATGGCGTCCTCGAGCCCATCTGGAGTTGCTTCGTACCGTGGCGCGCACGGCCCACCTTCGTGGCGGACACGGCGCCCTTCGCCGTTGGCAAAGCGTGTTGAGCAATATGCGACCCGACCCTCACCGGGGCAGAATGGCCCTGCAACGGCAACACATTGAGGAAACTTCGTGGTGGTTGGAATCCATCGCTGTGCTTTGGTCGCCGATCACGAACGGTGAGGAGCGTCGCACCACGCATGGTCCGGTGACCGAAGCCGAACTTCCTCTCCCCGCTGCGCCTCAATCGTTGCATGCGTGGGTCGACATGATGCTCCATGCAGCCGATTGGCCCATGCTTCTTTCCCGTACCTCGCGGTACGATGCCAGCGTGGCGGGGCTGCATCTTCTGAAGGAGCGGTTGGATGCCGGTCTTGCGCAGGATGCCCGTGGCCCACAGGCCGTGGACGTGCTGGAACTGTTGGCCCTTCACCCCCCTGCTCCCCCTGCTGCCGCTGAGGGCATTGACGTGCTCGTGATGGCACCTGACCAAGCGATCGGCCAGCCAAGCGGACTGACCGTGTTGGCCGGCCTTGACGACGAGGCCTGGTCCATGCGGCGTAGCGATTTGCCGTGGTGCGACCGTGCCAGCAGGGTGAGCCTCGGACTCTTCGACGGAGATTTGCCCATCCGGCGCGGACGAAACGTGTTGGCACAGCTCGTGGCGTCAACGGCATGCCTTGTGGTGTTCGATTCATCGGCCGAGGACGGCGCAGGACCTTCCCCTCCCCTCGCGGAATGGCTCCTTCATGTGCGCAGAAACGGCCGTTGGACGCACGTGAATACCGAACGACCGGAATGGTTCACGGCGGGCGAGCCGAACGACGTTCACCTTCTTTGGGCGGAGGGCCCTGACGGCGAACTCTGCCCTCGCCCAGGCGGGTTTCGAAACGGGCAAGCCGGCAGGGCGGGACAGCGCCGACGTGACCTCCGTCAGCGAACCGGCCTCGACCTTCACGCCGGACGCGAGGTGCAGTCTTCGGTCAACCGCGGGGCGCTTTTGGCTGCCTCCGCCCCTGATGTCTTGCAGGACAGAGCCCGCCGTCAACCGGAGCTTCAATCGCTGGAGAAAGGCGAAGTTTTGGCGTGGTCGGAAGCCGCCAAATTCCAAACCACCCACCGCCTCAACCTTCGTCCATCTCCGAGTGCGGTGGGCAAAAAACAGGAGGTTGCCAAAGTGGAGGATTGGCCTCACCTTGGCGTGAGGATCAACGGGAACGTGGTGTCGGTCACCCTCGATCCACGCCCGTTGTCCCCTCCGTCCCTCGGGCAAGGTGCCTTGCACCCTGTCGTGGGGGCAGACGGTCCGGGGCGAGAGGTCCAATCTTGGTCGCCAAGCCGCTTGCAGGCATGGGTGGTTTGCCCTCGGAAAGCGTGGTTGGAGCAGGCGCTCGATGTTGCCGGCGAAGACGCTGGCGCCGAAGACATCGACCGCAGGGAACAAGGCGACCTTGTCCACCGATTTGAGGAACATTCGCTTCGGGCTTTCGGGACATGGAGCGACGAAGGATGGCGAACGTCCGCCAGCATCCCCTTTGCACCAAACGATGTTGACGCCCATTGGATCTCCACCATCGACGCCATGTTCGAACAGACGCCGTGGCTCGGTCGAACAGACGCCGTGGCCATGCATCGTCGCCGGGCGTCCATGGGCCATGCACCCGCAGGTCCCACCGCAGCGGCTCCCGCGCCCCGGCCTGAAGGGGAATTGGGCCGGTTGCTGTTGGCCGATGCAGGTCTGACGGGGGTGTCTCCACTTGCTGCAGAGTGGGCCATCGTCAACGGTGATGGTGAGGCGCCTTTGGTGACGCTGAGCGACGATGTGCCCGCTCAAGCACTTCGCTGCCGCATCGACCGCGCCGACGAGGTCATCCTCGACGACGCCAGACGCGAAGCGGCAACACAAGCGGGATTGATGGGCGAGGACGGGCCGGAGCGCCTCGTCATCTTGCGCGATCTAAAGAGCGTGGTCGGCCCTGAGAAATCCGACGTACAGGAACGCCATTTACGGGCCCTGTACGACGAAGTGCAACTTGCAGCCTATGCGTTGGCCTGGGAGGCCGCTCGTCCGACGGACCGGGTTGTGGGGGTGGGCATTTCTTCCGTGGGGTCGGATGCCTACCATCACGTGGAACTCGACACGGCCTGGTCTGCGGTGCTTGAGGGTCTTGATCTTGGGCCGGTGACGGCTCATCTTTGGCAAACCCATCCTCCTCAACTCCGCGACGGGACGCCGAGTTCACCCTTCCGTCGGTGGTTGCAAGAGCGGGCCTTGACCATGGCCAAGGCGGTGCATGCCTCCACAGAAGGCCGCGTGAACCCCACCCCATCCAAAGCCTGCTCGTCCTGTTCCGTGGCTTCTGCATGCGGCGTGTCCTTCCTTGGAGGTGGCCGTTGATGCAGCACCCCTTCCGTCACGCACAGCGGCTTGGGCTTGACCTGGACCGTCACATCATGCTCGACGCTGGCGCAGGCACGGGCAAGACGACCGTGATGGCCGAACGGTACGTCCAACACCTCTTGACGGGCGCACAACGCTCGACCCTGCTGACTCCGCCGGGTACCCGCCCAGGCCGGCCGGGAGCAGGGGCTTCATTGGAATCGCCACGCGACCGCTTGACGCCTGAGGCTTGGCCTGGGTTGCTGCCCACCGAGGTGGTTGCCATCTCATTCACACGAAAGTCGGCAGCAGCACTTCGCTCTCAGATCAAGCGACGCATCACCGCCATTCGTGGACGAGCGATCGAAGGCGATGACGAGGGCATCGTTGACGTGCGATGGCGAGGCCGCGCAGAAGGCGTGGTCGATCTTCTCTCGTCCTTGTTGGACGACGCACCGGTCACCACCATCGACGCTTTCCTCAACCGCTTGGTCGCCCCTTACATCGACGAACTGATGCCTCGGCGCGTGGACGGACACGTTCCTGAGGAAGGCATGGAAACCCTGCATGACACCGCCATTGCCTGCGTGTGGAGGCTTCGCCAACCCAGCGACGCGACCGCCTTCCAAATTCCAAACGGCACGGCTGTCATCCAAGCGAGGGACCGTTTGGCCGCTTCCCTTGGCGGCCAGCGGGCCGCACATCGCGTGTTCAGCGCCATGCTTCGAAACGGCGCTTTCGTGGCCGAAGCACGACGCGCTCTTCATGCATCGACCCACGGCCAGCCAGTGGACGACGCCTCGCTTCGAAGCATGGTGACGTCCTTGGCCGAGGGGCCGGATTTTGCAGCTTTCTTGGACGAGCTTCGCGGGGCACTGCTCGCGTGGCACGGACATGTGTTGACCCGCGCCGACCTCCATGTGGATCCAAAGGAGGCGGAATATGGCCACACCCAAACCCGCTTCCGGGAGTTGCGTCGCTGGTGCGATCAAGGGATACCGGCAGACGGGTGGGAGCAACTTCGGTGGCTCTACGGTGCATTGCGCATCGTGACAGGCAGCACGAACCTCGGGAAAGGGAAGTTTTCTTCCTGCTTCCCAGG
>DUHU01000188.1 GCA_013330765.1 Candidatus Poseidoniaceae archaeon
GACGACGGCGACGGCATCCGGGACACACGGGACGCCTTCCCGATGGATGCATGCGCGACGACAGACACCGACGAGGACGGGCAGCCTGACGACGTTACCTGTCCGCCCGGACAGTCCACGTGGTTGGTGGCTGACCAAGACGACGACGGCGACGGCGTACCCGACACCATGGAAGGGGCCTCAGACGACGATGGCCCTTCAGCGGTCGGCTTGGTGATGTTGACCGCATTCGTACTCCTTGGCCTCGTGTTGTTGCTTCGCCGCCGCGGAGGCGACGGGCAGTTGTCCGAAAAGGACCTGATTCATCTCTGAGGCGCCAACCATGATCCTCCCACAGCCCGACCTCATCGGTCTTCTGGCCGTGGTGGTGTTGGCAGGCATTGTCGTTTGGGACGCGGTGTGGTTGCTCCGTCAATCACGTCTGGTGCCCCAACTCGGGCCCGCACCTGGCGGGTACGCATGGACCAGCGGCGGTGCGGAGGAAGCCATCCGACATTGGGGCAATCTGTTCTCCATGGCCGCGATGTTCGTGCTTCCTTGGGGGTTCATTCGGATGTCGGACACTTCACCCCTCTGGGCGGTGGCGTGGGACGCACTTCTCCTGTTTCACCTGGTCGGGCTGCTGGTGCCAAAACGGTACGCTGTTACTCGGACCCACCTCATCGCAGACGGCCAGCGTTACGCGTGGGAACGCCTGAAACTCGCCGACCGGCAACCCCGCCGGCGCATCATGTTGCTTCGTCGCGGATGGGGCATCTTCGGACCGCTTCCAATCGCAGCTGCGTCCAACGAATTGACCACCGTAAGGGCATGGATTGCTGCAGGATTGCTTGGCGGCGAGTCATGGACGTTGATGCTCGAAGAGGAATGAAGCGTCCGTTCAAAGACCGAGCCGCCTTCTTCGCACCATGGAATGGACCACAAGCGGTAACGACATCTTTCTTCGTTTGGACCCCGGCGAAGAAATCCACGCCGCGCTTCGTGATGTGGCCGACGCTTTGAACCTCAACGCGGCTGCAGTGACCAGCGGTATTGGACGTGTTCGTGCATCCGTGTATGGGTTCATGGACGACGATCACGTGTACCATCGCCGCACCATCGAAGGCGGCGCGGAACTCGTGGCCCTGCAAGGAAACGTGGCCCGTCATGAAGACGGTCACCCCTTCACCCATCTCCACGTCGTGCTTTCGGACGACGATCTCGTGCCTGCAGCCGGCCATCTGTTCGAAGCCACCGTCCACGTGACCGCGGAACTTCACCTCAGGCGCATGGATGCTGCTTTGGCGATTCGATGCCCGCTTGAGAACAGCCAGTTCACTGCACTTCGACTTGGCGACGAAGTCTGAGGCGAGGCCTCAAAGAGCCTCGTGCTCGGTGTCGTGGCATGGGCGACGGGGGGGCGGACAACCCGTCACGAATCGCCTTCTTGGCGGGGGAAATCGCTCGCCATTCCGACCTGTACTACAATGCGGTGGTTCCAGAGATCAGCGACGCAGCCTTCGACGCGCTTTGGGATGAACTGAAGCGGTTGGATCCGCACCATCCGCAGTTGCAACGCGTCGGCGCCGAGGTCGAGCCTGGGTCTGTGAAAGTCGACCATCGTTTCCCGATGCGAAGCCTCGACAAAGGCACCGAGGACGACGACCTGGTGCATTTTGTCCAACAAACCTCGGGCGGCGCCACGCGCATCCTTGCTCAACCGAAGTTGGACGGTTCTGCCCTGTCCTTGGAATACCGATGTGGGCGCTTGGTGCGCGCCGCAACCCGAGGCAGCGGCGACCGTGGCGAGGACGTCACCCGAAACGCCCGCAAGGTGGCGAACGTCCCCGCCCGCCTTGCCGTTCCCGTCGATGCGCACGTCCGCGGCGAGGTGGTGATGCCGCTCGAGGTCTTCGAGGCAAAATACCGAGACGTGTCGCCCAACCCGAGAAACCTCGCTGCTGGCGCCCTGCGGCAGAAGCACGACGTGGGCAAAGCCGACGCCAGCGACCTTGTGTTTCACGCGTACGACGTCCGATTTTTGCCGGCAGAGGAACAGCACCCGAACTCCGCCGTGCCTCCTGCAGACGACGAAGACGATGCCCTGCTGATTTGGCTTGAGAAGGCAGGCATTCGTCCCGCCGAATGGACGGTGCTCGAGGCCGATTCGCCGGCCGACGTCGCACAAGCGTTGATCGCGTCCACCCGCACATGGAGCGAGTCCCGCGCAACGTTCCCCTTCGAAATCGACGGCGTGGTGTACAAGGTCACGTCCCGAGCACACCGCGAACGTCTGGGGATGACCGCACACCACCCTCGGTGGGCGCTGGCATGGAAATTCCCTCCAGAGGAAGCCGTCTCCGTCCTGCTTGCTGTGGACTGGCAGACCGGTCGAACAGGCGCCGTGACGCCTGTGGCACGCATTGCTCCTCAGGTGGTTGCGGGCGTCACGGTCGAGAACACCACCCTGCACAACCTCGGAGAGGTGGAGCGGCTCGACCTTCGGTTGGGCGACAAGGTACGCATCGTGCGCCGCGGCGATGTGATTCCCAAAATCGAGGCCGGCCTCGGGCGAGCAAGCGAACACGACCTCGCGGGGCGCGTCCATGCCGACGGCCGTCCTTTCGAAGGGCGTTTGCCGGCCTCTGCGCCCATCCCGTCACCGAGTTCCTGTCCGTCCTGCAGCGCAGTGTTGCGCTTGGACGGGGCCTTCCTCAGGTGCGACGAACTGATGTGCGACGCGAGGACATCGCGGACCTTGCTGTACTGGTGCCGCGCCCTCGAAATGGACGGCATCGGCGAGAAATTGGTCGATCAGTTGCTTGAGCAAGGCCTCGTGGCCGGACTTGAGGACCTCTATGCCCTCACGCTCGAACAACTGACGTCCTTGGAACGGATGGGCGAAACATCGGCAGGGAACGTGCTCGCTCAGGTGGAAGCCTCACGCGAGATGTCCCTCGGCCGTTTCTTGCATGCGCTGGGTCTGCCGGGCATCGGCCCCGAACTCGCCACAGCGATGGCACGTCACTTCAGTGCGGCGGCGGCGGTTTTGCCTTGGGTGGACCGAGCATTGGCCGCGCCCGGCAATGCGGCCTTTGGCCCGTTGGAGGACGAGAAGGGCAAAACGCACGCCCATCCCGAGGCCGTTCGAGAATTGTGCACCGTCGAAGGCGTTGGCACGGTCGTGGCCCAGGCCTTCCGAGACGGTTTGAACCGACGTCGGACCACCGTGGAATCCTTGCTGAAGGCGCTCATCGTCACCGATGAGGACCGCCCGCCGTCCGGTGGGGTGCTCGAAGGGCGCTCATTTTGTCTGACAGGAACCTTGGCGATGCCTCGGAAGCAGGCTCAGGAGGCCATCAAGGCCGCAGGAGGACGCGTGGTTGGCAGCGTCTCCAAGGCGCTCGACGTTCTTGTAGCAGGGGCTTCTGCAGGTTCGAAATTGACCAAGGCCGAAGCCTTAGGCATCGAAATTTGGGACGAGGCTCGGCTTGAGCGTGAACTCGGCGGTGAGGCCGAATCCGCTCCACCGGCCAACACCTTGGACCAGTGGATAAACAGGCATCAGCCGTAGAGCATCGCGTTGGTTCCGCTGGAACCCTGCTCGTCTTGCTTGGCCGCGTTCATCATCGCCGAGACCTGCTTTTCAATCGCCTCTGCTTCTTCGATCAACTCCTCGATGTCGAGGGAGGTGATCGGCAGCAACTGATCGATGCAACGGATGATTTCTGCCGCCGCCCTGGCGTCGGGATACCGTGGGTCTGCTTCAGCCATGATGCCCATCACGTCGATGCCACGACGATGGGCCTCACCGTGAATTGCGGCGTTCATGCCTCGCAGCACCCCTCGCTTGACCATGGACAGGCCCAGTGCTTCGACGGCCTCCCGCATGGTATCGTTGGAGGCCAGACCGAGCAGGTCGACCTTCTCGACGTCGTCGTCGTATTCGATGGTCGGCTCGTTGCCCTCCATGCCAACCGCTTTCATCCCGGCCTTTGCGAAGGCATCGACGGTCAGTCCACGGCCAATCTTTGCTTCCTTCGACCAGTCAAAGAGAGCCCACACAAGTTCGTTGCCGATGAGGTCGTTGATCATCAGTTCACTGGTCAGAAGAATGACCTGATCGCACCCTTCAATGGAACAGACAGGGCTGCCGCCGTAGGCGCGTACGGGAGGCAACGCCCACCCGTCATTGACGATGGCCACGGCGGGCAATCGAGAATCAAAAATGCCGCCAATGTAATCCAATTCAAGGTGCTCGATGAGGTAGGCGGCAACGATTGGACTCACCATCCCGACGGTCGGGAAACAGGAGATTACCAGCGCGTTTTCGGTTTCGATGTCGCCACGAATGCGAACCTTTGGACCGGCGGTCATGGGTTCCGCTGTTTGGCCGGGGGCCTCAACCCTTCCGGCGTCATGGGCGAGGCTTCATGACGCCTGCGCACGGAGAGAGTTCATGGCGGACATGCATCGGCTCTCCCCGTCCTCGTGGAACAGGTACGAAACCTGCCCTCACATGTATTGGTTGAGCCGCCAAGGCCT
>DUHU01000112.1:0-2492 GCA_013330765.1 Candidatus Poseidoniaceae archaeon
GGGACGAGCAGGTCATCGAAGCAGCTGACGCCTTAGGGGTCGCCATGGTCTTCACCGGACGTCGTTTGTTCCGCCATTGAACGGGTTTCTCCGTAGCCAACACCTTAGGTGGCGCCCCTGACGGAACAGCATGGGGCACCTCGAGGACGTCAACATGACATGGTTTGCCCACCTCCGGACGGCATGGGGCATGGCCATCGTCTTCTTCATCGGAAGCGTCCGATTGTTGGTGCACGGCATCTTGCCTTTTGTTGACGACAAGGCAGGGCAAACGACCGTGGCCAACGTCCGAAAGAGAATGGGCCACAACGATTGATCACGTTTCGCGCGTGCGGACGCGAATCAGGATGAACCACACACCGACCAGCCCCACCAGAAGGACGGTCGCTGGGCCAAAGCCCGGATCGGCGCCGTTCCATGTCGAGGGTTGGGACAGCACCCCTTCGCCTCGAACCGACACCTCCCACACGCCATATGCCGAGAGCAAGGTGGACGCCGTGATGAATCCAGCAATGCCGTATTTGGCATGCTTTGGGACGGTTTTCCCTGTGGCGTAGTAGTCAAAGATCGCGTTCCCAAACCAGCGGTTTTCCATCGTCCACCGAAACAACCGCGGACTCGACATCGAGAAAAAAAACGCAGCAGGTACCGCCCAAGACACCGTCGGCCATCCTGGCACCCAAATACCGATGACGGCGAAGACGATGAACACCAATCCAAGGCTCAGGAACACCACACGCTTGACCGGGGAGGCACTGATGGCGTAGGTCGCCATCACCTCGTCGACGCTGGACAACCTTGAGGGCGGCTCCTTCGTCATGCTTCTGGGGTACGAATCCAAGTGAAAAAATGTGGCCATGACGGCCGAAGTGCTGATGGAGAGGAGGGGCCTCCCGTTGGCATGTCCCTGCGGGCGGTTTCTGCTGAAGCCCCGCTGCGCTTGGCCGTGCTGGCCTCCGGGTCTGGCTCGGGAATGGAAGCACTGGTCCGTTACCAGCATGAGAAAGAAGGCGTCCTGCACGTCACCAGCCTTGTGCTGACCGACAAAGCGGATGCGGGAGCCATCGCCCGCGCCAAGTCGCTCGGATGCTCGGTTGAAGTCGTGCCTTTGCCCGGCCTCGACGACCGGACGGCCCGCCGCCTTGCGCACGAGGCAGAGGTGCAGAACATCTTGGAAGCGTATGACGTTGAGGCCGTGATCCTCTCCGGATGGATGCGCCTGCTGACGCCCACCTTTGTGGCACGCTGGGAAGGTCGGCTGCTCAACATCCATCCCTCGTTGCTTCCAGCGTTTCCCGGAGCCCACGCCCACCGCGACGTTCTGGCTGCCGGCGCCAGCGAAAGCGGATGCACCGTCCATTTCGTCGATGCAGGCATGGACACAGGCCCCATTGTCGCTCAAAGGGCGGTACCTGTGCTCGAGGGCGACGACATCGGTCGTTTGGCCGAGCGTGTGAAGGCGGAAGAACACCGGCTCTATCCACGTGCCATTGACGCGTTCGCTTCAGGCGCCATTTCCTTCGAACGACCTACCCTTGAGTGACGCAAGCGCGGCCAATTCCTCTGGGGTGTTCGCAGACTGGAGGTCTCCCGCAATGCTTGGGACCTCTCGGTCCTCCAGGGCTTCAAACAAAACCTCGACGTGTTGTGTGGGAGACGGGGTCGCCTTCCACCCCTCCGGGAGGTGGCTGAACAAGACCTGCCGTCTCCCTTCATCGTCCAACGGGACACCGGCATCCATGGCTGCGAGCCTTGAGAAAACGCGCCGGTCCACATGCACCGCATCGCAAGGCGTGAGCACCATGGCGGGAAGGGTGCCGTCGAGGACGTGAACAAGCACATCATGGAGGCAGGTGGCCCCATCGGGGTCGTCCAAGACATGGTCGGCGTCTTCGACACAGCCTTCATGCTCGAACTCAGATTTCCTTGGTGGGGGGCCGGCGAGGACAATCCGTGGTGCCAGGCCCGCCGCCTTCGCTTCGCTCAAGATGCGTTGCAACCCGCCAAACATGCGTGCTTTGTCTCGGCCCATTCGACGACTTTGTCCACCCGCGAGCAGGACCAGACCGACCACACGCTCACCTCATGGCTTCAAGCGCATCGAGAGCTTCTGTCAGTTCGTCCAACAAACCCCGAACGCGCATCATCAGCACGTCACGTTCCCTTGAGGAACGGGCATCGGGCAACCAGGTCAGGAGGCGCCGCACGTCAGCAGCGTCGCGGTCGACCGTCCATTGAAGGACGGCCTCACGGACCGGGTCCTCGGTGGGAAGAAACCGCTCCGCCATGGCCGGTGTTTACGCGGTGTGGGCATCAACATGACGCTCCAGCCATCGCTCACGCAGCCGTTCGAACATGCGGCTTGGCGAGGCGACAGAGGCCACAAGATCGTGCACGTCCGACCCCACCTCAGCGGGTGGGCCGGTCATGGCGATGACCGCGGCGTACCTGTGCCACAACGGTGCTTGCGCCGCCATCGCGACGAGCCATTC
>DUHU01000112.1:2809-5813 GCA_013330765.1 Candidatus Poseidoniaceae archaeon
GAGCCATTCGTCTGTCGGACCTTGACCGGTGGCCCTCCGGATCTCCTCGGCTGCATCGACGATGGGGGCCAACCCAACGTCATGTTGGAGCAGCGTGGAGAACACCGTCCATCGGTGATCGCCCAAGGCCGCTTCGGGGAGATTGGCGACCAACATCCCAGCAATTTTGCGATGTTCACGCCCTCCGCGTTTCCATAGGGTGGGGATGGACTTGGCCAACCGCCTCCAGCGCCCTTCGCTGAGGCTCAACAGGTAGGACGCCATGCGTCGAAGCATGTCTTCGTCAATTCCTCGAGCGGAAGGCCCCCCGCTCAATTCGTCGTAGCGGTCCAGATGATGCCGCATGGCCAGACGATCGCCCATGCCGTCGTACACTCGTTCGAGCCGTTTTGGAAGTGCCTTTGGTCTCGGCAGGGAAGGCAAGTGTCGACGCAATGCTTCGTCGAGCGGGTCCTGACTCACGCTCGGTCCCGCCTTGAGAAGACGATGGTGCTCAGGTCGGTGATGGTTTCCCGCACGCGTTGAATGGCCTTCGGGTCGCTGAGCCGAAGCTTTGCCAATTCTTCGGCTTGAGCCAGGCACTTTTCGTGCTCTTCTGGCGTGATTCCCATCAAGTCCTGCAGGTGCTCGAGCACCCGGAATTCGTCACGGCTCAGGGAAGCGTTGAGCAAGGCCACTGCGACAACTTTCCCGTACGCGTCACGCTGTTCGTCATGGGTGAGGGGTTTTCCCTCGGGGAGTTCGGCCCCATTCTCAACGGCAGCGTATGCTTGGGCCGGTTGTTCTTCTTCCAGTTTGAGCGCGGTGGCCAGGCGGATCGCCAGACGCTTTTCCTCGCGGGTCAGCACACCGTCTGTGAGCATGACTTCAACGATGGACCGGAAGACTTCCAGTCGGTCGAGGTCCGGACGTCGAGGGGTGGGCACAGTGGAACGTTCCCGTTGCCTCCATTTGAATCCATTTGAGGGACTCAGCCGTACAAACCCCTGAAAGGCGCGTCAGAACCGAAGGAGGATTCAAATGGAAGACGCCGCGAGGTCAGGACATCCTTACACTCACGCCACCGCTTTTTGCGGGGGCTTCCTCCGCTTCGGCGGAGACGGGCGAGCGGATGCAAAAATGAGGTGAACATCATGTCAAAATCAAGAGGAGGCCGCGGTGGCGGCGGGAACAACAGCGGACGAGGAAAGGCTACGGCCATGAAGTACGAAATCCGTGCAGACATCAAAATCAATGGAAGCGTCCAACGCAAGGACATCATCGGGGCCATCATGGGTCAAACCGAAGGCCTGCTTGGCGACGACCTTGAACTTCGAAAGCTGCAACGAACGGCTCGCGTCGGCCACGTCGACGTCGAGATGAACACGAGCGGTGGTAAGGTCCACGGGATGATCATCATCCCCAGCAGCCTCGACAACGTCGAGACGGCCATCATCGGAAGCGCGTTGGAAACCATCGACCGCATCGGTCCATGCAACGCCATCATCAAAGTGCTCGAAATCCGCGACATCCGTGCCACCAAGCGCACGGCTGTCGTCGAACGTGCCAAGGAACTCTTGCTCGACATGGTCAACAGCGGTGAATCCGCTTCGAAGACCGTCATCGAGGAGGTTCGCTCGGTGCTCACCGTCGGACAGGCCAAGGCCTTCCACGGGTTGACCTGCGGACCAAACATCGAGTCGAGCGCGTCCTTGATCATCGTCGAGGGACGAAACGACGTGCGGAACCTGTTGAACTGCGGCATCAAGAACGCCATCAGTGCAGACGGCGCCGGCGACATCAAGCAGGAACTCATCGACTTGGCGAACGGCAAGGACACGGTCATCGTGGCCATCGACGGCGACCGTGGTGGAGAGATGCTCTTCCAACAGTTGAACGGCACCATGAAGGTCGATTTCGTGGCCCAAGCGCCGGTCGGTCAGGAATGGGAATTGCTCCCACAAAAGACCGTGACCGTCACGCTCTCAAAGAAAGAAGCAGCGACCAAGTTCGCCGCTCGCCTCGAGAAGAAGCAGAAGGAAGACGACGTCAAGGCTGGCGTGCCCGACAAGAATTGGGCTGAAGGCATGGACGAGTCCTACGAAGCACCTGAGGAAGTCAAGGACATGATCGCCCTGATCGACGGTCTGGACAAGAACCATGCTCAGCTGATCATGGCGGACGGTCAAGCCAGCGAACCGATCGCAGCAGGCGACCTCGCTGAAGTGGCCGAAGAAGCCGACGGGGCCGTCGCCATCGTCATCAACAGCATCATCAACGCACGTATGGTGGAAATCGCTTCCACCGCGGCCATCCCTACCTTGGTCGGTACGAAGGCTGGGAAGGCCTTGAAGCCCGTTGACGACGTTGACGTGTGGTTCCAGAAGGCGTGATGCCTTCACCGGATGCCGCCCGCTGAGGGCAGGTTGACCGCTCGCTCAAGGGTTTCAACTTCCTTCCGGAGTTCGTCTTCCGCGCCCGGCGACGGCAGGTCATGGTCGTCGATGCCCAACGGCAAGCGGCGCCCAGGTCCAGGAATGCGATCGAGGGCTTCACCGAGGATGAGGGCGTCCTCTAGCAACCCGTTTCCGTTTGGCAAATGACGCGCCTGCAACCGCAGGGTCGTCCATGCATCCAACCTCCCTACCATGGCAGAAAGCATCGTAACGAGGTGTTTCTGACCCGCGTTGGCCGCGTCCAAAGGCTCTGGAAGCAACCGGAGCGTCAACCGAATCAATCGCGTCAGACGGAGGTCCTTCGGTTGTTGCTGAACGAGTGGCCCAAGGGCCCGACGAACGCCGTTCGCATCAAGCGGTTCTGAGACGGCCAGTCCAAGCCCTTTCATCAGGTCGCCCAGCATCGGCCGGAGGTCCTCCTCACCCCTGCTGACGTTCGTTGCGGTGACGGAGGCCGACAACGTCACGGGCGCTGGTTCATCGAGCAGGGGTTCGGGTTCGCTCCGGATGGTGTCCTCTGGCGCGTCTTGCTCAGGCTCCAAGGCGTTCGGAGCCGGCAAGGCGTTGTT
>DUHU01000175.1:0-278 GCA_013330765.1 Candidatus Poseidoniaceae archaeon
TTCACGTGGTACCTGCCTGAGGATGCGGACTGGTCAAACGGTGCAGAGGTGCATCTGCAACTTCCAGAAGCTTGGACGCCGCACACGCAGCTCAAGTCCTCGAAGCGACTCAAGGACGGGACGTACGTCTTCGCCGCCGAGGACCGGGACGCCTTCCTCGACGGAATCATCGAGGCCAACGCAGGACCTCACCGGACCTGGGACGTGGACGGACGCCCGCACGTGCTCAACATCTGGGACAGTGCGGGATTGCCGGTGTCTTCGGCAATGATCGACCG
>DUHU01000175.1:604-838 GCA_013330765.1 Candidatus Poseidoniaceae archaeon
TTCATCGAGGATGCAACGAAGATCATCAAGGAACATCATGCATTGTTTGGCGTGCCCACGCTCGAGCCGTACGTGACGATTTTGCACATGACCGACAAGATGCGTGGCGGCTTGGAACACCTCGGATCGCAAACCTCGATGATGCCCCGTGCATCGCTCGTTGACGGTGAGAAAGCGCTCTACAGGGACCTGATCAGCCTGTTCAGCCACGAATACCTCCACCAGTGGAACGTC
>DUHU01000175.1:1151-3598 GCA_013330765.1 Candidatus Poseidoniaceae archaeon
CCTCCACCAGTGGAACGTCAAGCGTTTGAGGCCGAAAGTCTACCTCGAGTATGACCTTTCAAAGGAAGTTCCCTCACCCTTGCTGTGGTGGTTTGAAGGCGGGACGTCATGGCTTGGAGACATCATTTGCCTCCGCTCAGGCGCATGGACGCGAGAGGACTGGGACGAGGAATTCAACCTCAAGGTCAACCGTCACCTCAATCGGCACGGAGCCACGCACGAATCCCTTGTTGAATCCAGTGAATCCGCCTGGGTTCACCTCTACAAGCGCACCGCGTGGTCCAGCGAACGCAGGATCAATTACTACCTTGAGGGCGAATTTGCCATGATGGCCCTCGACGTCGAACTCCGGCGACGCACCCGTGGGGCACGGGGGCTCGACGACGTCATGGTCGAGGCATTGCGTCGCCACGCCGTCGATGCCGATGAGCCAGGCGTTGACCACCGGCGCCTCCGACAAGCCCTGACGTCCACCGAAGGAGGACGACGGCTTGGAGGCATGCTCGACGAATTGATGACCACACGAAAGGCTCCGCCAATCACGTCCATGCTCGACAGCCTTGGGTTGAATTTGGTGCCGAAAGAGGGCGGTCAGGACAAGGACGGGTGGCTGGGCGTTGGGCTTCAATTGCGTCGAGGGAGGGTCGTTGTGACGACGCACCTCGAGGGTTCACCGCTTCGTGATGTGGTGGATGCTGGTGACGAATTGATCGCCATCAACGACCGGCGCATCACGGAAGTCAAGCACGTGAAACAAGCCTTGAGCGAATGCGCCGACCTTGAGGTTGAGGTCCTGACGTCACGCGAAGGGGGACTTCGCTCCTGTACCGTGAAGGCGCTTGCCGCGAAAGATCATCGCAAGGTGAAGATCGAAGGCAAAGGCAACAGCCTCTGGCGTCGCATCACGGCAAGCCGTCAGGCGGATGCCTGAGACGGTCGATTGGCACGTCACAGGATACGTCAAGGTCGCCCAAGTCGTACTTCGTGCTCCGAGCAGGCATCAATCCATTCTCGCGCACGTGTGCCACCACATCTGCGTGAGTAATGGGAAGATGTGTTCCTCGTCGGCTCACTTCCAGGCCTGTCGGATCGACCTTCAGCACCGGCACGCATTGCAAGCCGAGGCGGTGCGCGACGGCAAGCCGGTGGTGGCCGTCAAGCACGACATGGTCCACCGCATCGACCACGATACGAGCACGCATGGCACCCCAACGGACGTGCATGTGGGCGCTCTTTCGAACCCTGGACCGATTTGTCGCTTCATGCGGACAAAGTTCGTTGAGGTTCATCAAGGCAGGACCAAGTTGCACATGCACCCCTCCGTTCGGTGCGATAAGGATATGTCGAGTCGGAGAAGGACACGACATGGTCGGTGGGGGTGGCGATGCTCTGTCGTCCTCCCTGCCACCTCATGTCGAGGCATGGCTGGACGGCATCTTGGCCGCACCCGATGGGCTCCGTGAAGTGGTGGACAAGCTCCAGTCCCTCGGTTCCAACGTGTGGCTGGTCGGGGGTTGCGTGCGTGACCTCTTGGCTGAGAAAGGCCGTGCACCTCACGACGTCGACTTGGCGGTGGACGTCGAACCTGCCGTCATGCTCGAAGGCTTCGGAGCGATGGCCATCGACACAGGCTCTGCCTTTGGTACGGTGACGCTCAAGGCCAGTGGAGGAGGAGAGCCCTTCCAAGCCACGACGTTGCGCATCGACGGCACCTACGTGGACGGGCGACGACCAGAGGACGTCGAGTTGGTCACGGACATCGCCCTTGACCTTGCTCGACGTGACCTGACGATCAACGCGATGGCCATCGATCTCGGAGACCGCCGCCTTGTCGACCTCCACGGTGGGCGAAGCGACCTGCGAGCCGGTCGCCTCAGGGCCGTTGGACTCGCCGAAGAACGGTTGGAAGAAGACGCCCTTCGAATCCTTCGCGTCTATAGATTCGCATCAAGCGCACCACCTTACCATCCAAAATGGACCGTTGATGGCCCTTTGCGCGCTGCCCTACGTCAGCAAGCACCCGGCCTCCGTCAGATTCCTGCTGAGCGAATTTGGGGGGAAATGTCACGCCTGTTCGATGCCCCGCTCGCGGATGTGGGGCTGGCCATGATGCACGAAGACGGGGTCTTGCACGACCTCCTGACCGATCGTCACCCCTCTGCCGCTGGACTTGAAGGCTTTCGAGGTGAACGCGGAAGGGCAGATGAACGCATGGCGCTGATGTTGTCGGAGCGCTCAGGGCCGGAGATTGAAGAGGCATTGAGGGCCATGACCGCCCCGAAACGCGTGGTTCAACGCGTCCGTCGCTTGGTCGCTTTGATGCACACTCCACCGCCCACCAGCGCCCAAGAAGTCCGTGTGATGCGGTACCGCTGGGGGAGGGACACCGACGTTTTGCTTCGCTTGGTCGGGGTCATGGAGGGCCTCGGCATTGCTCGCGGCTGGAC
>DUHU01000158.1:0-4761 GCA_013330765.1 Candidatus Poseidoniaceae archaeon
CCGTCGTACTCGTTGGTCATGAAGAAGGACGTGAAGCCGCAGGCCTCCATGCACAAGCCACAGAACATGCAGCGGCCCAAGTCGATGCGGCCCGAGACGATCTGGTCGTCAGCGGTGTGCACGCCGTCGCGGCCCAGCACTTCTTCCTCGCCGGAATCGTTCCACCGAACGGTGACAGAGTCTCCAGAGAGGTCGAGGACCTCGGCAAAGCGCCACGCTTCGGGAGCGTCGTCGTGGGCGGTGGCGAGGTTGAACGAAGCCTGTTCGTCGGCGACGCCATCGATTTCCACCGCGGCCCAGCCGCCGACCTCAAGGTCGGCCCCGAGGCCTTCGTGCTCCCCGCCTGCGCTGTCGAGCACGTCAACACGAAGTTCGGTGGTCATGTGCAGGCAGTCGTTGGGGCAGGCGGTCACGCAGAGTTTGCACGCGGTGCAGGTCTCCCAAATGACGCCAATGCGCCCGTTGTAGTTTCCCGGAACGAAGAGCCATGGCTCCATGTCCTCGAGCCGCTCGTAGGGGTAGAGGATGGTCTGAGGGCGCCAAACGGAGGGCACAAGGTCGCTCGCTTCCCGATCTGGAGCGTACTGGTCAAAGTGCTTGGAAACGTCGTTGAAACTGGCGTTGGCCTCCACGCGGGCTTTGCTGCCTTCGTCGAGCACTTCGGGAGTCAGGGTGTTGTGGTACCCGAGCGCGAAGTACTTCCCGATCACCGGGAACGTGCGCAACGCGGTGATCATCGTGATTTTGAACGGGTACCAGAAGAGGTTCCGGAAGTTGGGCTGTGCGTGCGGGTGCATGGGCATGGTCTCACCTCACTCCGTTCCTGGGACCACGGTCCCTGCGGGCTCGAGCGTCCGAACGTGGAACATTCGTTCAGGACTTGCGTCTTTGTCCTCGTCGTTGAGGAGGTAGAAGAAGAGGGCAAGGGTGGCCACGGTCACGATGATGGGCAAGGCCCAGGCGAAGATGCCGAGGCCCCATGCGTCCCCGAGTCCTCCCTCAACGAGGCCGGCCGGGTCGTAGAGGAAGAGGCGGAACAGGACCGCCACGAGGAGGTTGACCACCGAGAGAGGGAGCAGGATGCGCCAGCCAAATTCGAGGATTTGGTCGGTGCGGATCCGCAACAAGGCAACACGCGCCCAAACGAAGACGACGGCAAAGGTCAACCACGCCTTGAGCAAGACCCAGATGATGCTGGTGCTGGCGAGGCCGAGGATCGGCACGCCGCCCCACACGCCCGAGAAGGGCGCGTGCCAGCCGCCGAGGAAGAAGTGTGCAAAGAGGATGCATGCGGCGTAGGTCCGCATGTACTCGGCGGCGAAGAGGAGGCCAAAGCGCATACCCCCGTACTCGGTCCACCAGCCTTCGACCAGTTCCGCTTCTGCTTCAGGCATGTCGAAGGGGATGCGCTCGACTTCGGCCAGCATCGAGACGAGGAAGAGGGCGCCACCAAGGGGCAGCAAGAAGAGGTTCCATGCGCCAGATTGGCCTTGGAAGGTCACGATTTCAACGAAGTTGAATGAACCCGACAACACGCACACCGACAGCACGGTCAGCAGCAGAGGAATCTCGTAGGACGTCAGTTGGACGGCAGAGCGGATGCCGCCAATGAGGGTGTACTTGTTGTTTGAAGCCCAACCGCAGAAGAACACCCCGATGGGTGCAATGCCGAAAACCGCCATGGCAAAGAGAACGCTGAGTTCGGGGTTTGGGCCGTAAATGCCGCTTCCCATCGGGATGAGCCCAAGGATGAGCACGGTGGAAGAAATCACGAGGTAGGGGGCGACTTCGAAGACGAGTCTGTCGGCGCGCTCTGGCACCATGTGCTCCTTGATCAGGAACTTCATGCCGTCCGCAATGTTTTGGAAGAAACCGGGGAAGATGGCGAAACCCATCCAGGACCGGTTGTTGACGCGGTCCACGGTGGGTCGGTCTGGGTCATGGTTGCCGAACTTGCCGTTCAACCATCGGTTGACGGCCCCAATGGGCTTGCCGATGAAGGGGACCATGTCCCACCATGCACCCGCGGTCGTTCCGTTTTCACCGATCCACAAGGACCGAAGCGAGGTCATGGCGCCGCGGCGGTCCATCATTCGGCCGAGCTGCTTGCGCTCGATCCAGAGGATCATGAACATCGAGAGCATGATGGACGCAAAACCGACCAAGGAGGTGATCAGCGCACCGGTGAAGGCTGCAATGGCTTCGGCTTGGCCTTCGAGAGGCGTGCCAGCAAGGAGGTCGACGATGGCTCCGCCAAGGTTGTCGAAAACGAGCGAACGAACGGTTGGCAGCTCCATGGCGAATCACCTCAGCGGTCCGTCTCCCCAATGCACGGATCGAAACTGCCCATGATGGCAGGAATGTCGGCCACCTTGTAGCCGATCATCGTCTCAGCCACGAAGGGGATGGTGATGAACATCGGCGAGCGGATGGAGAGGCGGTAGGGATTCTTTCCACGGCCTTCACCGCCGCCGTGAATGTAGAACTGGCTTGCACCGCGGGTGCATTCGTAGTTGCTGAAACCCGTGGCGCCCGCAGGTGCGCGGGTTGGGGCCTTGGCGAGGATCATTTGGTCGCCGTTGGCGTAGGTCGTGTTCTTGCCGCCAGGGATCTTCTCGATGGCGTCGAGGATCATCCGACAGGACATGCGCATCTCTTCCATCCGAACGCGGTACCGATCGTAGCAATCGCTGCCCTTCACGCTGGTCGGCTTTTCCACGGCCGGCTCCCAATCCAGCTGGTCGTAGACCGAATAGGGGTGGGACCAACGGACGTCGTAGTTGACGCCAGAGGCGCGAATGTTGGGGCCGGAGACGCCGGCCTCGACCATGTTCTCGGCCGTGGCGTAGCCCACGCCCTGCAAGCGAACAAGGAAGATGGTCGACTCGTCAAGCAACATTTCGTATTCGTCGATTCGCTTTTCGAACAGCTTCACCTTGGCGATGAGGCGGTCAGCCCATCCGGGTGGAATGTCGCGCTTGACACCGCCGATTCGAGGGTAGTTGTAGTGCATGCGGGAGCCGCCGAGTTCCTGAAGCAGGTCGAGGAACATCTCGCGCTCGCGAAGCGCCCAGGTCATGATCGTCAGGTTTCCAACGTCGGGCCCGTAGGCACCGAGCCACATCAGGTGGCTGGCAATGCGCTGGCACTCGGCCGAAATACAGCGGATGTATTCTGCACGCTCTGGCACTTCCACTTCGAGCAGGTCCTCGGCCGCATAGATGTACGAGTTCGACCAGGTCATGGCCGAGACGTAGCACAAGCGGTCGCAGTAGGGCGTGACTTGTGTGAAGTCGCGTGCTTCGGCGATTTTCTCGACGCCGCGGTGAATGTAGCCGAGCTCTGCTTCGGCATCGACGACGGTTTCGCCGTCGACCTTGACGCGCAGGGTCCACAGACCGTGCGTCATCGGATGTTGGGGGCCCATCGTGATCCACATTTGTGCCATGGCGAAACCTCCTCACTTGACCCGGCCCTCATCGACCGGTTTGCGGACGAAGCCTTGGGCGTCGTCGTACATTTCGTTGAAATCGTGATAGCGAAGCTTGTGCTGCTTCTGCAGCGGATGGAATCCTTCTGGGCTGTCGTGAGGATTCAGCACGCGAAACATGTTGTCGTGACCCTCGAACTTGATTCCGACAAGATCCCACGTTTCTTTCTCGTTCCAGTCGGCACCTCGCCACACGGACTGAACGCTCGGGACGCGTGGGTCGTCGTTCTGAGGAAGGGGCACCAACATCTCGATCTCAAGGGGCAGGTCCATGCCCGCCAAGTCGCCCGCAACAAGCACGTGCGAGGTGTTCGGCTCAGGATTGCTGACCGGCATGCGTTGAAGGTGGTAGGCCACTTCCCAACCGCGGTTGTCGTCGCCCTCTGGGAAGTGGGTTCCCGTGACCATGGAGCAGTAATTTACGCCCATGTCGTGCTTGAGGCCCTTGGCGACGGCCAGCACGTGCGTCGGAGGCACGGTCAGGCGAAGGAAGGCAAAACCATGCCCTGTGGTGTGGTTGACCGCTTCGGCCACGACACCAAGGGCGGACCACGCGTCATCAGCCGCGGCCACAGCCGCAGCCACCGCAGTGGCGTTTTGTTCGGCGCTGATGGTCATCCCCATGCTCAGTCCTCCCCAACGATGAGTGGCTTCTCGCCGGCGCGGCCGGCGTCCGGGGCGCCACCGATGCGGATGATCTTCTCACGCAGAAGGCCAAAGCCGTCGATGAGCGCCTCGGGGCGGGGTGGGCACCCGGGGATGTAGACGTCGACTGGAATAACCGTGTCCACGCCTTCGAGGATGTTGTAGGATTGGAAATAAGGGCCACCAGAGATGGCGCATTCGCCCATGGCGATGCAATATTTTGGCTCAGGCATCTGTTCCCAGAGACGCACGATGGGGTCGGCGAACTTCTTGGACACGGGCCCGTTGACCAGAAGCACGTCGCTTTGGCGGGGAGAGGAGCGGAAGATCACACCGAAGCGCTCGGCGTCGAACCGAGGGATGGCCGAAGCGGCCATTTCGATGGCGCAACACTTGATGCCGAGGTGGAGGGTGAACAGCGACTTACGCCCTGCCCAGTTGAAGAACCGGCCCGCGAGAACCGACAAAAATTGCTTGAGTCGTGTGGCCTTCAGTGATTCGTCGGTCACGTCACCGACGAAATCGAGCAAGGCCGAGCTGTTGAAGGCGGCGTAGTTCTGTCCTGGATCGCTCATGCATTCACCTCAGATGTAGATGCGCCCGCGCTTGCGGAAGACGTGCCAGAC
>DUHU01000158.1:5065-5309 GCA_013330765.1 Candidatus Poseidoniaceae archaeon
GCGCTTGCGGAAGACGTGCCAGACGCCAAGCGTCATGATGGAGAAGAACGCTGCCAGCACGAGCAGTCGGCTGATGGCCGTGTCGAGGTCCCCGTCCACGGTCGCGGTGGCGTCGTTGACGACAAATCCACCCAAAGCCATGAACATGAACGCCACGTCGAACACGAGGAAAATGAGCGCATACCAATAGTATTGGAAGTGGAATTGGATCATGGCATCGCCGACGGGCTCGGACCCGCATTCG
>DUHU01000178.1:0-6414 GCA_013330765.1 Candidatus Poseidoniaceae archaeon
TCCCACCAATCCATCATTTCATCAAGGAATTCGACGTGATTTTCAATCGAGCGTAGCGAGAAGGCAAGTTCGTGTCCAACTCTGTTTCCAACCTGCCGTAGCATGCGAGCCAAATCGATTCCGAGAATCTTGAGGTTCGAAAGACGACCCTTGGTCAATTCTTGACGTGCTTGATTGACTTCTGTCCCAGCAGCAAGAAACGCATCCGGATCAAACGGTGTATCGTGTTCAGGGAGATCATCAACTCCGAGGGCTCCAACGAGTGAATCGAGGAACGAGCCCTCGCCAATTGTCAATCGAAGAGGGTCATGAATCCGACCCTTTGAGAATCGTGCTTCTGCCACCTCGAATTGAACTGCATCTTCCCAAATCGTATCGATGAGGTTTTCTTGGGCTTTTGCAAAGGGTTCGCTTTCGATGACCAAAGCGGCATCTTCCTTACCACGGCCTACTGGATTTTCTTCGATGTTGAGGAATTGAACGACATGGGTGCAGTCTTGTAGGAAACCTTGAGAATCAAGGTCATCAGAATGCTTGATTTCGATAGAATCGTGCAGTTTCTGGAAGAAACGAGTTGTTCTTCGGTCGAGTTGAGCAATGACCTGAACGACAACGCCTTTCTCTGCAACAGAGTTGACCGTCTCGAGAGCTTCGCTCCGACACAAGTGGAGGATTCCATATCGGCCAAGGAGCAAGACAAGACGCTCTTCAGTGTCTTCTGCCATTCGTTCTAGACGTCGGTAAATATGGCTTCGTTCTTTGAGTACGGCGAATCGAGGTTCGTCGCGTTGACGGCGGTTCGCTTCGTAAGAAGCATTGGCTTCTGTGATTCCTTTCGACATTTCGTTGAATCCTTCTTCGAGATTGTCCAATTGACGTCGACGCATTTCGATGATGTGCTGAAGTGCTTCATCCACACGGAGACTTGAGAACAACATTGGACGATCTGCGGTTGCGGTAACAATCCCCATTTCTTGCAACCTAGAGAGGCTGTTGTAGGCGTCAAGTCGAGTGGTTTGCAATTCCTTTGCAAGTTCACTTGCACGCATGTTGGGATTGTTCCCTAGGACCATGATTGAGCGTACTTCGCGCTCAGTGAGTCCTGCTTCGTTGAGAAGACTGTCCCACATCACTCCGACCCTCCAGTAACTGATGAGAGGCTTTTGAGAATCCTAGCGACGTGCCGTCGTGGTCTGAACAACCAGTCATACACGTGATGAATTCGGTTGTCAGGACCGATGAGGAAGCTAGACTTAGCAGGGAACATTCCGAGATGGACTGGCACCAGGAACTTGTCTGCTACAGCACGGTCCGGATCTGCAAGGAGCGGAAACGGAAGTCCTCCGAGTTCTTTTTTGAACTTTGCATGAGATTCGCTTGTTCCTTCTCCAACTCCGACGACTTTACAGCCAGCAGAAATGAACAGGTCATGTTGCTCCTTGAAGGTCAAACATCCGCGCTTGCAGGTGGGAGAGCCATCCTTTGCGTAAAAGAATAGGATTCTCCAAGAACCATCGAGGCTGCTGCTGTCAAAACTGTTGCCTGCATCGTCAGTTAGTGTGAAATCTGGCGCAATTTCGCCAATCAAATCCTTGCTCACTTTTTTCGCCTCAGCGTACGTGAGACGGTCTGCTGTCAAAACTACTTCTGCCATATGCATCACCCTCAGATTGGAAGAATGTGGCGCATTCTCGACACTTTCGTTTGCAGATAGTCTCTATTTTCTGAGCATATTCCTGCTTTGTGTTCAACTCGCGACACAACGTTGATACCGTGTTTCTCGAGTTGCTCGATCTTGTCTGGGTTGTTGGTCATCAACCGCACGCGGTTGACGCCCAGTTCCTTGAGCATCGCAGCCGCCATCTCGTAGGTTCGAGCGTCGGCAGGCAGCCCAAGAGCAAGGTTTGCGTCCAGGGTGTCGTAACCCAAGTCTTGGAGGTGGTAGGCCTGAACCTTGGCATACAGGCCGATGCCTCGTCCTTCCTGACGGAGGTA
Organism: Candidatus Poseidoniaceae archaeon; assembly: GCA_013330765.1. Taxonomy (GTDB): domain Archaea; phylum Thermoplasmatota; class Poseidoniia; order Poseidoniales; family Poseidoniaceae; genus MGIIa-L3; species MGIIa-L3 sp12206u. The sequence continues at coordinate 1,996 of DUHU01000178.1, forward strand.
TACGACCGCGCCGACTCCGGCGTCTTGCACGGCTCGCATGGCCAGTTGCAGTTGAGGGCCACAGTCGCACTTGAGGCTCCCAAACGCGTCACCGGTGAGGCATTCGGAGTGAATGCGCACCAGCGGTGCGTCTGCGGACGCAAGGTCGCCTACGGTCAGAAGCGCATGTTCGGCCCCAGTCTTCGGATCGACGAAGGCATGCAGGGTGAACGTGCCAAACGCGGTTGGCAGTTGTGCCTGCGCTGGGACGTCTATGTTGGTGGACTCAATCGTGATGGCCATGATTGAAAGGAAGTGCATCGGTATATGAACCGTCGTTGCTCTCCGCAGGACCCTGAACGGTTCTTGATATACCACGGCAGGGAAATGAACCTCGATGGCCGCCGTTGCTACAGCAGAGCAGCGGAGCCCAAGGCTGACCGTTCGAGCCGCGAAAGACGGCCACCAAGGAGCACACGTCCTCTATTGGATGACCTCTTCGAGGCGCACGAATTACAATCTCGCCCTCCAACATGCCGTGGAACTCGCGGTTGAGCGTGAAATCCCCCTTCTTGTAGTAGAGGCTTTGGCCATCGGCCACCGGTGGGCCAATGACCGCATCCACACCTTCGTGCTGCAGGGGATGATCGACCAACGCACCAACCTCCTTGGCAGCGGTGTCTCCTACGTCCCCTATGTTGAGACCCGGCATGGGGAAGCTCGTGGCCTTCTTGCGCGAATGAGTGTGGATGCCGATGTGCTGGTCATCGACGACTATCCCACCTACATGCCGAGGCAAGTTGCTGAGCGCGCCTTGGCTCTCGCGCCCTGCGAGGTCCATTTGGTCGACGGCAACGGCTTCATGGCCATGCGTCACGCCGGTCGGGCGTTTACCACCGCCCACTCCCTTCGCCGCCACCTGCACAAGACCATCGAAGACCACCTGGCCGACTTGCCCGTGGAGCACCCGCTGGCTCCCGCGCTTGGATTGCCTGACGTGGATGAACAACTCGTGGATTTGGCCTTCAAGGAAACCGACACGCCCAAAACGCCCCTGGAGTTCATTTGGCGAACCGCAGAAGGCGACAGCATCGGGCGACAGGCTCTGAGATCGTTGGACATCGACCACGACGTGATGCCCGTCCCCAAAATGAAGGGAGGAAGCATCTCTGCACACAAGCGTTGGCGGAAGTTCCTCGACGCACGCCTCGAACGCTACCATGAAGACCGCAACCATCCGGACCTCCAGGCCGCGACCGGCCTGTCCCCTTGGCTTCACTTTGGACACATTTCATCGCAGCAGATGGTCAAGGACGTGCTCGACCTGTACGACTGGGATCCAGGTCACATTACGCCGCCATCGGACGGACGGCGCTCTGGCTGGTGGGGCCTCCCTGCAGGAGCCGAAGCATTCCTCGACCAAGTCGTCACATGGAGGGATCTGGCCTTCATCCACGCGCACATGGTGGAGGACCATGACGGATACAGTTCCATCCCCGAGTGGGCGCAAGCAACGTTGGCCGAACACGCCGCAGATCCGCGGCCTGGTGGCTACACCTTCGAGCAGTTGGAAGCCGCCGAAACCGGCGACGCACTTTGGAACGCGGCACAGCGCCAACTGATGCAAGACGGCATCATCCAGAACTACCTCAGAATGCTTTGGGGGAAGAAAATCCTCGAATGGGCGCCCACGCCTCAGTTGGCCTTCGATTGGATGGTGGCTCTGAACGACCGTTGGGCTCTGGACGGTAGGGACCCCAACTCCTACGCTGGCATCGGCTGGGTCTGCGGAAAATTCGACCGAGGGTGGACCGAACGGGCCGTCTTTGGGAAAGTCCGTTGCATGATGTCACACCGCACGGAAAAGAAAGTGAAAGCCCGAGAATACATCTCGCGCTACGGCCCAGGGCCCGCACAACTCGGACTTGGAGCCTCCTACAGGATGCCACCGCGACGCGACGTCTGAGTCAGCGAGAAACGGCTGTTCAAATAGTCCTCGAAGTTCTTGCGGTTCAATGGAGAAACCTCTCGTTGCTGCATCGGCGTGCCTCCTTGGCTCTCCCGTCCGGTACAACGGTGACGCCTGCGAGTTTCGCCCGCTCTCCCGCGCATGGTCCGAGCACCTGAAACTCCTGCCCGTGTGCCCTGAAGTCGGCATTGGCCTTGGTACGCCTCGCCCCACCATTCGTCTGTCGAGAGGTCCAGATGGGGTTCGTTTGATCGAACCACGATCTGGAAAGGATTTGACCGATTCCATGGTGGCTTGGGCCCAGCAAACCTCTGACGATTTAGCTGGACTCGGCGTCAACGGACTGGTGCTCAAGAAGGATTCACCGTCCTGCGGCGTCGAGCGCGTCAAGGTTCACCCCGCCAAAGAAGGACGCCCCTCACGGGACGGTGTCGGTGTCTTTGCCATGGTTTTCATGGCGTTGCACCCCCAGATTCCTGTCATCGAGGAAGGCCGGCTCAACGATCCCAATCAAGCCGAACATTTCCTCGCACGCGTTCACTTCCACCACAGGTGGAGCCTTGCAGGGAGCAAGGGTTGGACGGCCCAGCGGATCATGAATTTTCATCAGGAACACAAGATTTTCCTTGTGGCTCGCACAGCGGATGCAAAACGCAAACTTGGCCGCACCATCGCCAAAGGTTTTGATGCCGGTTTGCCCGCTGCAGAAGTCGCCTTGGCATACATGATTGAGGCCCAAGAACAACTCAACGTTCTGACCCACCGCGGGCGCTTCGCCCATGCGATGGAGCGTGCGCTTGCGCGCATGGACCTCGCGCTGACGGGGCAAGGACGCGAGCAAGTGATTCGCTCCATCCACGCGTACAGGCAGGGCCATTTGCCCAGGATGGCTCCTTTGGTCCTCCTCGACCATTTGGCCGGCATTGCAGGATCGATTCCACCGTGGCTTGGCCACCTTTCGAACCCCGTTCCGGCGGCAACCGGCGTTTTAGCGAGGGTCTGAGCATGCCTGTTTTCGAGCACCACGCGCCCATGCCCGCTTCGCAGGAACTTCTCTGGGCATGGCACGATTCGCCCGAGGCCTTTGTCCGTATCATGCCAGAATGGGAACGTCTCATTCCCGTCCAACTTGGAGGGCTCGAAAACGGCGAACAGACCCGCTTCAAAATGCGCCTCGGCCCCCTTCGTCCGATGTGGGTGGCCGAGCATTTTGATGTCAAAACTGGATCGGCTTTCTCAGATCGCATGGTCAAGGGGCCCTTCGGCACATGGGATCACGAGCATCGGTTCGATGCGGATGGATCGGAATCGAAGGTCGTTGACACCGTCAACTGGCGCTTGCCCTTCCATCTCCTGAGCGGTTGGACGGCGCGTCTTACGGTGATGCCTCGCATTCGCTCCATGTTCAGGTTTCGAAGTGACAGGGTCCGTGGAGACCTCAAGCGCATTCAAGAGACCGTGGACTTGCCCCGACGTCGCGTGCTTGTTACCGGTTCAACGGGATTGATCGGGACGCAACTGTGTGCCTTTCTTTTCGCTGCAGGTCACGACGTGGTCCGCTTGCTTCGAAAGGAAACCGTCCTTCCCAAGCACCTTGCCTCAAGCGAAGTCGTTCGATGGGACGACCAAACCGGAGAAGTCCTCGAAGGTTCGTTTGAGGGCTTCGACGCGGTCATTCACCTCGCTGGCGCCGGGATTGGAGACAAGCGGTGGTCAAAGGCACGAAAAGCCCTGATTCAAAACAGCCGAACGGGGCCAACGCGTCGGCTTGCTGAAGCCCTTGCATCTGCCAAAGATCGACCTGAGGTCCTCCTTTCTGGCTCTGCAATCGGCGTTTACGGCAACCGAGGTGACGAGGTCTTGGACGAAACCTCCTCCCGGGGCGAAGGCTTCCTCTGCGACCTTGCGAACAGTTGGGAAGACGCAGCCTTGCCTGCGAAGGAGGCTGGCATTCGCTTGATTCACCTTCGAACGGGACTGGTGACCACCGCGGCCGGAGGACTCCTCGGCAAACAGCTTCTCCCCGCAAAGATGGGTGCAGGCGGGCCGATTCGAGGTGGACGTCAGCGCTTGTCGTGGATTTCCATGGACGATTACATCCACGCAGCACATCACCTGATGATGACCTCTGAAGCGGAAGGTCCGTTCAACATGACGTCGCCAAATCCCGTTCCACAGCGGACCTTTGCCAAGGTGCTCGGGCGCGTTTTGCGCCGCCCCTCTTTTGCGCCATTGCCAGGATTTGTCATCCGCCTTATGTTTGGGGAAATGGGCCAGGAACTGATTTTGGAAGGACAACATGTTGAGCCCAAGCGCCTGCTTGAACTCGGATTTCAATTCCAACATCCGGAGCTTGAGTCCTGCCTGCGGCATACGCTTGGGAAGGTGCGTGAACCGTCTCCAGACGTCGTTCACATGCGGTCGTGAATGTTCCAACCTCCGACGGGTCTATCCGCCGTACGCAAAAACAC
>DUHU01000178.1:6719-11928 GCA_013330765.1 Candidatus Poseidoniaceae archaeon
TCCGCCGTACGCAAAAACACCGGCCAATGGGCGTGTTGTTTCCAGACGCCACACCGCTTGGATTGCGGGTGGTCGCGTGGATCCTGTTGGGCTGGCTTGCCCTTCGTCTGTGGCTGTTCTACCGGGTGTACCGCAGGCGGATTGCGTCCTTGGATCGTGATTGGTGCGACTACTGCAGGCATCAGGCCACGGCCGAGGTGGACGAAGAAGCGAGGACGGTGACCTTCTCTCACATCCGTGATTTCACATGGCGGGACACCAAAGACCGCGAGGAAGCATGGGCGAACGACGTGGTCTTCGACCTCAACGCCATCAAAGACGTCTGGTACATCGTCGACCACTTTTCGAAGATCAAGGGTGTTGCGCACACCATGCTCACCTTCGAGTTCCTTGACGGAAAAGCGGTGACCTTCTCCTTCGAGGCGCGTCGGGATGCCTCCGACCGTTTCTCACCGTGGGAAGGCATGTGGCGTGCATACGAGCTGTACCTCTCCATCGGGTTTGAACGGGACATGATCTTCCTCCGGACCAACGCCAGAAAGCATCAGGTGCACCGGTACCGCACGACCACCTCACGACGCCGCGAGCGCCAGTTGTTCATGCTGCTTGCACGCAGGGCCGATGAACTGGCGCGCAAGCCAGAATGGTACCATTCGCTGTCCACGTCATGTGCGACGGAACTTCGTTCGCAAATCAACAAGATTTCCCCCGTTCGGATCCCGTATGTGTGGCGGCTCTTGTTGCCCGGGCACAGCCCTCGCATGGCCTACAGGCTGGGCCTGTTGCAACGGTGGGGGACCTTCGAGGAAACCCGCGAGCGTTCGAGGGTTGACGTGGTGGCCCAGCAGTGGGACGGTGAAGGTGACTACAGCACCATGCTCAACGATGCCTTGCCCAGTCATGCGAAATGAACGCTTGAGCGGCTGAGGATGAGGTCGCCTGAATCAACTTCAATTCGAACCGTTGGGCCTGTGGCGACGTTGTGGACGCCTCGGGTGCCGGTCGTGAGGTTCGCATCTTTGAGGGGCCATTCCACGCCCTCCAATCGGGCAAGCGCCACCTCTCCGTACGGATGCAATCCAATCACCATGCCCGCTTGCGCATCCACCTCGACGAGGGCTCCGGGGGAAATCCAACGAAGGTCGCCTCCCCCGAGGTGAAAGACCGCGTCGCTCTTGGCCTCAATCAGGGCTGCGGGCGTCGCGAGGCGGTGATCGAGCCGCCCTCCGTCCAGACCCACCACGTGCACAGGCTTGCCGGGGTGGTGCAATGCACACCACGTCAGGACCTTCGAGAGGTCGGTGGCGTTCTGGTCTCCAAGTTCAATCCGAGGCAGGTCGCTCGGAGCATCGCCGGCGCTGTCCATGTCCCCGAGGATTACGGACACCTCAAGGCCCAATTCTGCAGCGTGCCTCCAACCTCCGTCGCAGCCGAGGACCACGGTGGCTTCGTTGACGACCGACACAGGGACGCCGTCAAGCGGCAGTTGGCCTGCAGCCAACACGAGCACGTGTCCCGCCATGCTGATGCATCGAGGGATTCCACAAGAGGATTCGTACAGCGATACGGCGCCTCATAGGGAATGGGTTTTCAACGACCTCGGTCATCCTCAGCCATGGCCCTGCAGCGCGTTCGCACCCTGCAGGCTTTTCTCATGTGTTTCCTGATGCTCCTGTCGGTTCAGACCGTCGGCCTGAGCGCCCTTTTGGACATCGAGAACGGCGCGGGCACTGCACCCGATTCAAGCACGGTTGGGAACAGCCATGAATTCGGGGGCAGTACGGCGAGCCTTGCCGGTCTCATCGACGCCACGGTGCGCGAAGAATCCGTCATCGACTCGTGGGTCTTGGGCGAGAACCTCTCGCAAAGCGAAAACGTCGTCTTTGGGCCAGTGGGGGCTGTGTCGCCCACAGGCATGCGCCACCTCTGTTGGATCGACGGGGCCGGGCAGGTCCATCACGGCCGTTTGGGTGAGGACAACGTCCAGGCCGACGGAACACCCGCCACCTGGTCCACCAGCATCGCCACCACGGTCAGCGATGCATCGGACAGTCCTGTGTGCGCCGTGGCCGCGACCACGGACGACCGAGCCCGTCTCATCGTGCGTGACGGAGACAACCTGACCTCAGCCCGCGAGGCTTTTCCAAATTCGATGTACCTCAATCAAGTCTGGCACGTTCGTACTTTCATGCACGACGTGAACGCCTCCTCCATTTCCCTCGCCATTCACGACGACAGGGAACATGCCGCGGTGGTCGACGGCGACGGGAACCTGTGGATGGTCTGGAACGAAGGGGTGCTTTGGAACCGAACCCTCATCGATAACGGGCCCGTTTCTGGGGAAGTCGAAATGACGTCGGTGAACGACGCGGTGGAACTCTACACGGTCATCGGAAGCGAACTGGTCCGTTACCAGCGCCATGAGACGGGATTCCTGCGAAGCGTGGTGACCCAAAATGCAGACTTGACGGCTGCGATTGGCGTTGACCATGACCTCGACGGCGTGGCCCAAGTCGCCACCGCCATCGATGCCTCGGAAGGCTCCCGCTTGGAATTGATTCGAAGCCTTGTCGGCCAGCGCGAAGGCCGCGTCTCCGGGGACCTCGCATCCACGGTCATGCTCGGGGACGATCACGCTGCTATGGGCCAATCCGTGCAGGGTGACCTCGACGGTGACGGACGCGACGATTTGGCCTTTGGCTTGCCCTTGGCCGATGAGGTGCACGTGGCCTTCGGCAACGGGACCTCCGTGGTCCTCAACGGGACCGGTCTGTTCGGCACCGGCGTGGCCATGGCGGATTTGGACGGGGACGGCCTTGACGACCTCGTGGTGGGTGCTCCTGACGACCTCGACGCAAACGGCACGCTCGTGGCGTGGTTTTCTTCCCTTGGAGGCCCGAGCGACCGGTCTCCCGACTGGTCGACGAACGGTTCAGCATCGGAAGGGCTCGGGTACCGTCTCCATGCCGTCGCCGACGTTGACCTTGACGGCGATGAGGAATTCGCGGTTTCATCGTTGACCGACGGAACCGACGGGACCGTCCACGTCTTCTTTGGCAATGGGACTGTTCCTGATCTGAAGCGAACCATTCTCCCCACGAAATCGGGCCCGGCCTTTGGCCAAGCCCTTGCCTCCGGGGACCTGAACTGCGACGGCACGGCAGACCTTGTGGTGTCCAACACCGGCACCGTTGCCTCACCCTCGGGTTTCTCGTCCATCGAAGTGTTCCACGGAAGCGCTTCTGGGTACAACGGAACCCCAGACCGGACCTTCGTGTCCAATTTGCAGGGGCGCTTGTTTGGTCACGCCCTTTTGGTCATCCCTGACGTCACAGGAGACGGCTGCGATGACCTGCTTGCCAGCGAGCCGCTCAACGGGACTTTGGCTTACAACGCGGGCCGCGTGTGGCTCTGGGCCGGCGCGCCTTCGATGTCAAGCACGCCAGCTTGGACCCTTGACGGGACGACGAACGCTCGGATTGGCCTGACGTTGACCGCAGCAGGTGACGTCGACGGCGACGGGCAACCGGACCTTCTGATCGGTGGAGCAGGGACTGCCGTAAGCCCCGGGCGATTGACCTTGCACTTTGGGAACGGCGTGGGTTTTGACTCGGCCGTTCAGGCGCTGGTCACCGGTTCGCCCGGAGACCATGCTGCAGAACGCGTGCTGGCTCAAATCGACACCGACGGCGACGGCCTGGAAGAAATCGCCACCACCCGTCGTGTTTCTGCCGTGAACGGCGGCGCACACGCCCTGAACCTCGAGGTCAGGGGGCGTGTTGACTGGCAGTCACTCGAGTTCTCGACCGAGACTTTGCCCAGCGACATCATGCTCTCCACGGCCCTGCGTGGCGAGACCGCCATGCACGTGGTGACGCCCCGTGCAAGCGGCGGCCATGACGTGCATCTCATGGAGCACACCCTCGACGGCACCCCAGGTGGCCAATGGGTCACCTCTCATCTTGTTGGTGAGGCGGGCCTTCAGGCCGTGCTCGCACTTCCCAACGACGTCGGGCCTGCAAGCCTCGTCGTTCGACACGTGGGTGCGGACGGGAACCACACCCTCGGGCAGATCAACGCCTACGGCGCCATGGCGGTCGAAGCGCCGGTGCTGACCACCGGAGCGTGGGGGGAGCATCTGGCTACCACGGTGGTCGAAGGCGTCCAACATTTCGTCCTTCCAACGCAAGGGGACGGACGCCTGTGGCACACCTACGAAACCTCCACTGGATGGAGCACGAGCATGGTCAGTTCGGGTGTGCCGTTGGATGCTCCCGTGACCCTCGTTCACAACACGGACAACGGGTCGCTTGGTGCGCTTTATCTCCCAACTGGCGAAACGGACCTCCACTTGTCTTGGTGGGACGGTTCGGCGTGGTCTTTGAGCACCCTCGATGCCGGCGTGGACATGGTCGGCCCCTCGGTGGCGGCGACCTACGACGGTGGGTTAACGGTATGGGCCTTGACCGAGAACGGGACACTGGCCAACCTTTCGAAAATGACCGTCTCGTCAACCCACGGCGTGGAAATCAACGCCACCTTGGCGTCCAACCTCCCCATGGACGGGGCTTTGACGTACGCCGGCCACTCGGCAGACGGACACCACCAACTCGTCTATGCCTCCGGAACTGAAGGGCACCTCTTCCACAACGGTACAGCCGTTTCAAGCGTCAACTCCGGCCTTGCAGTCCGGGATTTCCGACCGTCTTCGTGGGGCACGTTGGGTGCACCTTTGGTGAGTGCACACAACGGCACGGTTGCGGTGCGATGGAACAGCACGCTTGGTTTCCTTCACCACGTGGGATCAAACGGCGTGGAAGTCGCTGCGCTGGACGAGGCCCTCCTCGGTGACGGTGCTGCTTTCGACTACGACGGCGACCTCTGGACCTCGAACCAAGACGGTTTGCAGATGCATTCTGACGTTTCCGTTCGACTGTTGGAAGACCTCCTGCCGTTCAGCGATGCAGGACGGGTGCGCACCGTGACCTTCAGTGGCGTACCGGCCGATGCTCAGGTGCTTCCGCAACACGGCCATACCGGAACCGATCCTTCAGACCATGACGCGCAGTGGCGCGGCTTGACCTTGGTGGACGCCTTCAACAAGGACGTGCACGTGATCCGTCTCGTTTTGGATGAAGACCGTGATCACATCCCGAACGTCTTCGACGATTTGCCGAACGTCAGCGGACAATGGGAAGACAGCGACGGT
>DUHU01000128.1:0-3139 GCA_013330765.1 Candidatus Poseidoniaceae archaeon
TCGACCTGAACGGAGTGGTCAATGACCAAGTCCACCGGAACTTGGGGGTTGACGCGTTCGGCGTCGCCGCCCATCTCCACCATGGCGTCGCGAAGGGCGGCAAGGTCCACCACCGCGGGCACGCCGGTGAAGTCCTGAAGGATTACGCGGGACGGGCGGAAAGGAATCTCTCCCCGCTCACCGTCGGCGGTCCATCCTGCGATGGTCCGGACGTCCTCTTCACGGATCAGGAAGCCGTCGAGGTTTCGCAGCGCACCTTCGAGCAGCACCCTGACGCTGTACGGAAGGGTAGCCGTGTCAACGCCAGCGGCGTCCAAGGCATCCAGAGCGTAGTAATGCCCGCCAAGAGGAAGTTCTCGACGCGCTGAGAAGGGGTCGATGGTCGCCATGGTACGACCACAGAGCGCCCGTCTATAACGGCACGGATGGGAGCCAAATCACCAGAAGACGTACCACGGTGTATCGTCAGTTCCAAGGGACACCGCCTCAACCAGCGTCACTTGGTGGACAGGGTCGCTGTCGGATTGACCAGTGGTCTCGATGTTGGAGATTGAGGTCACGTGCTCGCAACCGTCGGTAATGGTGCCAAACACCGTGTGTTGTCCGTCCAACCAAGTTGGACCCTGCCCTTCGTTGCTGTCCTCGGGGATGAGGAAGAACTGGCTTCCGCCGGTGTGCGGCTGGCCGGTCTTGGCCATCGAGATGGTGCACACGTCGTGCAGGCGACCGTTGTCAACTTCGTCAGGAAGGGTGTACTGATTTTCGGCGCAGGCGGCCGAGTTGGGTTCTGCTTGACCGTTGCAGTAGCCTTGCCAAGAGGCGGCATATCCACCCGTGCCGTCGCCGTTCTCGAAGTCGCCGCCTTGAATCATGAAGCCGTCGATCACCCGGTGGAAGATGGTCCCGTCGTAGGTGCCCTCGTTGACGTGCTGGAGGAAGGAGGAAGCGTGCGAGGGTGCGTCGGCGTGGATTTGAATCGTCACGTCACCCTCGCGCTCGGTGCCGTCCGCGTCCGTCCACGTCATGGACATGCGGACCAATTCGTCGCCCGTCAAGGCCGGGCTGTTGCCGGCCTGGCTCAAGGCAAAGAGAACCAACAGGAACACAGCGCCCATGAGTCCGAAGGACGTCAGCGTGGGCGTGCCGTCCTTGAGCAACGGCGGAATGAGGTACTCGCCGATTCGCTTCTCGGTCATCTCGTTCAGCAACTCGTTGTAGGAGGTGTTGTAGCGCTTCGTCCGGCCGTCCATCTGCATCGCCGTTCGGAGGTTCTTGGCCGCCCTGCGGTAGGTGGACGCTGCGCCGGAGGCTTTGGCTTCCTCACGACGTGCGAGGCCCGCAAGGTACCACGTCATGGCGTGTTGGCCTTCGGCGTCGGTTTCTTCCAACAAGGGCAAGACACCTGCGTAGTTGCCCTTCTTGATGTCCGCTTCAGCACGACTCCAAGCCTTCTGGACCTTCTCGCTCGCCATGCTTCGCGATGAACCCCCCCATTTTGAGATGTCCCTCCAAAATGGGGGTTCGTGGTGGCGTCATGTTCAAAGGTCTGAGGCGACGGCCACAAAGCGCGGAGCATCGGACCTTTCGGGGACTTGATGAAACAACCACGAGGCAGCACCATGGACGCCATCGTCAACGACTTCACCATCAACATCGCCACCGCGAACGGAACCGGCTCTCAGTCGGCCAACCTCATCCTGCTTCAGTCCCTGTTCAACATGGGCATCGAGGTCAGCGGAAAGAACCTCTTTCCGTCGAACATCTCGGGTCTTCCAACATGGTACATCGTCCGACTTTCGGACGCCGGCTACCAGGCTCCGGGCGACAGGACCCACATCCAAGTGCTCGTCAACCCCGCCACGTGGGAAGACGATCTGGCACAACTTCAGCCCGGTAGCGTCGTCGTTTGGAACAGCGACGCGAAGAAACCCATGGATCGCGAGGACGTCATCTCGTACCCCGTTCCCATGACCAAGATGGCCCGTGGCGTGAACGCAAAGTTGGCCCGCATGATCACGAACGTCATCTACGTCGGCGTGCTTGCAGAAATGCTCGGCATCGACGAGACCGCCGTGGTCGAAGCCATTGGAAAGCAGTTCAAGGGCAAGGCTTCGGCCATCGAACTCAACACCACCGCCTTCCACCTCGGGCGTGACCACGCCCGAGAACACCTGACCAAGACCGACCCGTACGAGGTTGCTGCACGTGGGAGCAACAAAGGCCGGTTCTTCATGGAAGGCAACGAGGCTGCGGCCCTCGGCGCCCTCTTTGGCGGGGTGCAAATGCTTGCATGGTACCCCATCACGCCGTCGTCCAGTTTGGCCGAGGGCATTATTGGATGGATTCCTGAATTGAGGACCAACGACGACGGTGAAGCCACCTGCGCCGTCGTGCAAGCCGAGGATGAACTCGCGGCTGCCGGCATGGTCCTCGGCGCAGGATGGGCCGGAGCGCGTGGCATGACCGCGACCTCCGGACCTGGCATCTCACTGATGCAGGAATTCATCGGACTGGCGTATTTCGCTGAAATCCCCTCCGTGTTCTGGGACGTCAACCGCGTCGGCCCCTCGACCGGATTGCCCACGCGAACCCAACAATCCGACCTGCAGATGCTCTACGAGGGCAGCCACGGCGACACACAACACATCGTGCTCATCCCAGGCACCGTCGAGGAATGCTTCGAATTCGGCTGGCGCGCCTTCGACGTTTCGGAACGCTTCCAGACGCCGGTCTTCGGCCTCTCCGACCTCGATCTCGGCATGAACCGCTGGGCCTGTGAGGGCTTCACCTACCCTGACGCGCCGATGGACCGAGGCAAGGTCATCCGCGACCGGGACATTTTCGAAGCCATGGAGGACTTTGGCCGCTACCGCGACGTGGACGGCGACGGCATCCCCTACCGCACCCTGCCCGGCAGCGGCATGGCGCCGATCCTCTACCGTGGAACAGGACACGATCCCTATGGCGTGTACTCCGAAAAGTCCCACATTTACCTCGATCTGATGGACCGGCTCCGCCGCAAGATCGACGGCGCCCGCGACCACCTCCCGGCTCCCATCCTACGGGAAGAAGAGGAATGCGACGTCGGCATCGTCTACTTCGGAAGCATGGAGAACACCATCCAAGAAATCGATGATAT
>DUHU01000128.1:3431-3821 GCA_013330765.1 Candidatus Poseidoniaceae archaeon
GGAGAACACCATCCAAGAAATCGACGACATCATCGAAGCACAGGGCCGCAAGGTGAGCCAGTGCCGTGTACGCAGCCTCCCCCTCCACAGCGAAGTTGAGGCTTTCTGCGCGCGTCACAAGACCGTCATCGTGCTGGAGATCAACCGAGACGGACAACTCTGGGGCATCATGCGCCGCGAGCTGCCCAACCACCTCGTGGACCGCGTCCACTCCGTTGCGTATTCTGACGGCATGCCACCGCGTGCCTCGATTTACGCGGATCAAATCATGAAGACCATCGAGGAGGTGGAAGCATGAGCGATGCCCCGGCACGAAAGGCCCGACCCGTCAAGCTGAACATCATCAACGAGCCCGTGGACGCTTACAAGGGCGGTCCTTCCTCGCTGTGC
>DUHU01000148.1:0-752 GCA_013330765.1 Candidatus Poseidoniaceae archaeon
CCGCATGAAGGGTCGAGGTCGTCCAAGCCAAAGAGGTGGAGCAGGCGGTAGGTGCCGCCCCCGAGGACCTGGCCCTCTCCGCCGAGTTCCGGGACGTGGGCCTCGAAGACCATGCCTGTGTAGTAATCCAATCCTCGCGCCACGCGCAAATCGATCTCCAGGGCGGGTGGCGCCTGGGCGAGCAGGCCGACCGCTTCGACGGTGGTGGCGAGGTCGTCCAAGGCCTCGGTGGAGAGACCGTGGCCTTCGAGCAGGGGGCGTGCAGCCTCGATGGCTTCGGCCCCGCCGGAGGCCTCGCCAAGGGCGCGGAGCAGATCAAGGCCAGCGGGGTCGAGGCCTTCGGCGTCGAACAACGCGGCCAGACCGGCCTCGTCGCCTTTGTCGAGGAAGCGCATCGCCGAGGCGGTGGGCGCTTCCTTGCCTTCGGAAGCCTCGGCGCTGAGGCCAAGGCCAGCGAGCACGTCACGAAGCAGGCCGACGTGGCCGATGCGCAGCGTCCAGCCTTCGAGGCCGGACGCGTGAAGCATGCGAACGGCCAGGGCGATGACTTCCGCGTCGACCAGAGGACCGGATGCACCGACCACCTCGATGCCGTACTGGTAGAATTCCCGGTATCGCCCGGTCTTGAATTCCTCATAGCGGAAACATGCTCCATGGTAGGCCAACCGCAGCGGCTTGGTGTCCATGCGCAATTCGTCCGCCACCATGCGCATGACCGGCGCGGTCAACTCAGGACGCAAGGTGAGGTTCCG
>DUHU01000148.1:1020-24419 GCA_013330765.1 Candidatus Poseidoniaceae archaeon
CTCACCATGCGCATGACGGGCGCGGTCAACTCTGGACGCAAGGTGAGGTTCCGGCCGCCCTTGTCTTCGAAGGCGTAGAGTTGCCCGATGACGCCCGGGCCGGACTTGGCGGTGAAGAGATCGAGCGACTCGAAGATGGGGGTTTGGACACGATCGAACCCCGCTCTACGGGCTTCGTCTTCGAGCACCAATTCCAGCATCCGACGGCGTCGGCTGGCCAGCGGTCCGAAGTCTCGGGTCCCTCGAGGACGCTGCACCATGCGTGGACGTGGCGTGGTCCGCTTCAAGAGCCATTCGTCGTGAACGGGCCCGAAGTGGGGGTTCACCACTCAACGTCCCAACCCTCGTCGGCCTCGACGACCTTGGCGACCCAACCCTCGTCCGCGGCTTCAGAAAAGTCTGCAGCCGCCTTGGCTGCGGGTGCGATGACGTCCTCTTCAACGGCCTCCAGTGCATCGTCGAGCGCGTCCAAATCCGGCATTGAAGGCACGTCCACCGGTGCGGGCTGCTCTTGACGCTCGTTCATGTCGCGCAGACGTTCGATCAGCTCCCAATCCGGTGCTGGGGCGCCGGCCCGGTCTTGTTCAAGGCTGACCTTGGCCGGGCCCTCCACGTCGAGGTCTTCATCGTCAGCGACCTCCTCGAAGACCGCTTCGTTCACGAGGGCCTCTTCCGCGCCTGCCGTGGCCTTGGGGTGCGTTGGGGGGCGGGCGTCTGTGGTTTTCGCTGGCTCTGTTTCAAGCCCGAGCGCCCCGAGAGCGGCTTCGACGTTGGCGGCCCGCGGCGCGGCTTGAGCCGCAAGTTTTGCCCGCTTCCGGGCCAAAGATGCAGCCTCCTCGGCCGTGGCTTCCTCCGCCCTCATCCTGGCCTCAATTTGACGCCACATGCGCTCTTCTTCGCGCTTCTTTCGCTTGGATTCCTCGTACTCAAGTTGCGCTTCAGTGGGCCGATCAAACCGCTTCCAGAACCAACGCACGACGGGAACCAGCACCGCCGCAACGACGAGGCCGATGACCAAAAGCCGGACGAGGTCGTCCATCGAGGCGGCCCCCTTCAGGCAGCGTCGGATTGACCGAGATGCTCGAAGCCGGGTGCGACTTCGCCGACCTGCACCACCAGTTCGTCGCTGCCACCGGGCAGCTGGCTGATGTCAACCTCAGCACCATCGGGCACGTTGCGGAACACGGGCCGCTGCACGAGGAAGCGGTTGAACGAGATGAACAAGGCCGCGACGACGCCCCAGAAGGCGAGGATAATGCCGAGACCGTTTGGATTGAACGGGTTCCAGACGTCTTCGGTGTTGGCGATCATGCTGCCGAAGTAGGACAACATGAGGATCGAAAAGAGGACGGGGAAGGCCAGGTAGAGCAAGAGGTCCCACCAGCGTCCAATCCATAGGTCGTTCTCACCGGTGTTGATGAAGTCGTCACGGAAGGCCGAGACCCCGACGTTGAGGTAACCTGCGATGCCGGGGTCGGCTTCACCGGCCTCGACTTGAGCGCGCCACTTCAGGAAGCCATAGCGCCAGATGGTGAACGCGATGAACAGTCCCGAGAACATCAGGCCGTAGCCCCAGATGTGGTCTTGCACTTCGAGGAATTGCGGGAAGGCAACGCCTTCCGCGTCGAGTTTGACCCAAAGCACCGCGGAGGGGAGCCCAAACAGGAAGATGGCCGCGCCGGTCAACCAGACCGAGCGCGTGCGTTCGTAGCCGTGGTCAACGAAGTTGCGCACGCACAGTTCGACGGTGGAAATCATCGACGTGAGCGCGGCGAAGGACAGGGCGAGGAAGAAGCCCGTCATCATCAGGAAGGGTCCGACGTTGCCGCCAGGTGCTTGCGCGAACACCTCGGGCAGGGCCAGGAAGGTGATGGCCGAGGAACCGCCGGTCACCGTGGCCAAGGGATCGGCCTCGACCGCGAAAATCGCGGAGAGGACGGTCAGGCCGGCGATGATGGAGATGCTGTTGTTCGCGAGGCCCATCACGAAGGCGTTGAGGGTGGTGTCCTCGTCCTTGCGCATGTACACCGCGTAGGTGATCGCCATGCCCATGCCGGCGGACGCTGACCATGCGGACTGCGACAGCGCGTTGATCCAAATCTCCGCATCGAACATCATCGACCGGTCGACGGTGAACATGAACAGGGCACCGTCGAGGGTCCCGTCGTTCATGTCCATGCTGAGGGCCATGAACATCGTCAGGAAGAGCAGCACCATGAGCGAGGTCATCAGCAGGACGTTGACTTTCTCAATCGCCTTGGCACCGCGGGAAATCGCAGCGAGGGTCAGGACGATCACAATGAATTGGAAGAAAATCACTTGGCCAGGCGCTTGCAAGAACTCGTTCCACACCTGCACCGTGTCCACGCCGTCGCCGGTGAGTCCGCCGGTGATGCCCAGCTGGAAGTACTTCAGGCACCATCCGGCCACCACGGCGTAGTAGAAACCGATGGCCGTGGAAATCCACGCCGTCCACAGGCCCATCCATGCGAAGCGCTTGCCGGTGAAAATGCGGAAGGTTCCGATGGTCCCGGTGCGGCTTCGCTTGCCCATCGCGAATTCAGCGATGACCAGTGGAATGGACCACATGAAGAGGAAAATCAGCCACGGAATGAGGAAGGTTCCACCGCCGTTGGCGCCGACCATTCGAGGGAAGCGCCAGATGTTGCCGGTGCCGATGGCCGCGCCGATGGTGGCGAAAATAAGCCCCAAACGGCCGCTGAATTCGTCCGACTGGCCGCTCACGCATCCACCGCCTCTTCGAGGAGAGCGTCAGCAAGGAGCACCTTGTCTTCGTCGTCGTTGCCGGCGAACATGGTACGCAACGAGGCACCCAATCCGCCCCAGACCGTACCCGCTACAACAAGGAACATGGCGATGGCTCCGAAGGTTGAGCCGTAGGACGCGCGATAGGACACCGAGAGGACGTAATACTCGCCGTCGGCGGGATATTGGTAGAAGTCCGAACCGCCAAGGGTGGAAATCCGTGCTTTGTAGTGCACTTCGCCGGTGGCGGTTTCCCCCACGGGGATCATCGCACGCAGCAGGGTTCCGTTGCCGTCAGACGTGGAGCATGCGTTGCCGCCAACGACCTCCATCTGGACGGACTCCCATGGCGTGGTGGACCACTCGCGGGGACCGTAGTCGCTTTGCAGACGGCTGGGCTTGACCTGGCGCCACTTGACCACCGAGTTCTGAGTGCTGTACGGGAAGTCGTCCGAAACGCAGACGTCGATGGGGATGTCGCCCTCATCGGGAATCTCGATCGCATCAGGCTGCTTCAGGTAGTTCTGCTGCGAGATGTTGGCGATGGCCAGGTCCGCGCGTTCGCGCGGGTTGTCGGCGATCTCCGCGATGTAGAAGCCGAGGCCGAGGTTGCGGACCGCGATGTGGTCGATGTCGTCCTCGTGCTGGTGGAAGGCGGTGCCGATTTCCGAGGTGTAGCAGTAGGAGCCGTGCACGCCGTAGTGCCAGTCGCAGAAGTCACCGGAGGTCGGGTAGAGGGAGGAGGACTGGAGGTTCGCGTATTGGGTCATGTCGGCCATCTGCTGGCCGTGGTACTCCAACTGGCTGTGGTCGGGGCTCTGGCAATCCGTGCAATGGCCCCACGGCCAGAGGATCAATTCGGAGTAGGAGTGGTGGGTCAAGGTGGACTTGAATTCGCTCGCACCGTCGCCGGTGTCGTCGTTCATCTCGGTCAAGTCCTGGATGAACTTGGTCTCGGGCTCGGAGTTGCCGCCCCACCAGTCTTCGTCCGTCACGCCGTCAGCATCGTCGTCCTTGCCGTCGACGTGGTCTTCGTTGACCTGCCCGTCGCCGTCGTTGTCGCGATCGTCCACTGGACCGTTGTAGACGTCGTTGTTGGAGCCGTCAAGTTCGCCTTCTGCGGGCGTGCAGGTGCCGGGGATGATGGGTCCCGTGGCACCAAGCGGTGCGCCCCACTCGAACTGATAGTTGCGGTTCAGGTCCACGCCGTCGCAATCCTCGTCCACTTCTTCCTGAAGGTCAGGAAGCGGCGTCACGCCGGTGAAGGTGTTGTCGCGCAGGTTCTTCCTCCAACCGCCAGAGGGGCAGGATTCCCACGCAGGAGCAGGACAGAAGACCTCGCGATCGTAGATGTTCCCGTCCACGTTGAGCATCGGGATGATGTAGAGTTCGCGGCTTTCGAGCAGGTCGACGACCCACTGTTCGCTGTAATCCTCGTCCACGCCGAGGTCGCCTGGTCCACAAGGCGTTCCGTCACCGTTGGAATCCTGGTACGACGCGTCAAGCGCCAAACAGTCGCCGTCGTCGTCGAGCACGCCATCGCCGTTGTCGTCGCCCCAGCCGTCCTCGTCCACTTGGCCGTCGCCGTCGTTGTCGTAACCGATGTTGTCCATGGAGAAAGCGATGACTTCGAGTTGCATCATCGGGACTTGGACCGACATCCACTCTCGGGCGTGATGGTTGCCGACGATGAGCACGTCGGGCCGGTCGGGATAGTTGCCGTTGTCGCCGACGAATTCGTTGTACTCGCCGCCGCTGACGTCTTCGGTGATCTTCATCCAAGGCGAGGAATGGCCGTAGTACCAGCCTTCGTAGGCGTCGGCCGTGGTCTGTTCTCCACGGGCGTTGGTGCCGCCGTTCATGCCTTCATGAAATTCGAAAATGTCCGGGTTGTCCTCGGCCAATCGCTGCATGCGCTCTTTCACCGTGTCGTAGGTGTGGTATTCCTTGAACTGCAGGATGCGTTCGTCCGCGTCCGCCCATGGGAAAATGTGGTTGATGTAGTCGTCCGACCACACCGCTTCTGGCGTGGAACCGGCCTCTTCTTGGGCCACGCCAGCGTTGGCGATGGGCGCGCAGAGGGTCAACATCAGCGGGAGCGCCAACAGGAGCGCCGTCCTGCGAAGGTAGGCCTGCCGGGACCGGTCCTTGTCGAGCATCATGCATCCCACCCCTCACGCGCCTATCAAGCCGTCGCGCCGCCGGAACCGCCATGAAGGTCACTCCACAGCACGAGGCATGGCTTGGCTGGACATGGTGCAAACCGCGGGTCCTGATGTGTTCGGAACAAACCGATGGACCCTGCTGGCTTTGCTTGGCTTGCTTCTGGCCGGCGTGGTCGCGAGGGCCCTTGCGATGGTGCTCGCTCCACGTATCTTCGGCGCCGTGGTCCGCCTTCCACGCACCGGTGAGGCGTTGAAGTCAAGCCAACGCGCACTGGGTACGGCCGCCGCTGCAGGCACCGTGCTTCTTGGCCTCCAACGCCTCCACGCGATGGCCGAAACAGGCTCTGATTTGGCCGAATTCCCCGGGATGAGCGCGTTGACCTTGATCGGCATCGCCCAGTTCGTCCTCGTCGTCTCGCTTGTCCGGGCCGCCTTCCGAGCCGTCGACGTGGTTCAGGACGTGATGGACCTGCTCGACGACGACGACGTGCTCGACGGTTCCGAACGTACCGTGGTCTCGGCCGTGGAAAGCGTGTTGCGTTTCCTCATCCTGTTCATCGGCGGTGTGTTCGTTGCCGACGCCTTTGGCTTGGACCTGACGTCGCTCATCGCCGGCCTTGGCATCAGCGGGTTGGCGCTTGCGTTGGCGGCCAAGGACACGATTTCGAACTTCTTTGGTGCCATGACCGTCCTGATGGACCGTCCGTTCCGAATTGGCGATTGGGTGATCGTCGGCGGCACCGAAGGTGAAGTCATCGAGATCAACTTGAGAACCACCATTTTGCGAACCTCATTGGACACGGTCGTGACCGTCCCCAACGCGAACCTCGTCAACACCCCTGTGGAAAATTTCGGCAAGCGGCGCTGGCGCCGGTGGCAAACCATGCTCCACCTCGACCTCGGCTCAAACCCGGAAGCGGTGAGCGCCTTTTGCGACCAGGTCATCGCTGCAGTGCGAGCCAACGACCGCACCCTGAACGAAGACGCTTCATGGTGTGCCGTGGAAGGCATCTCCGCCCAGTCGATCGACGTCGCCATCAACCTCTACTGGAACCTGAACTCCTCGGTTGAAGAGCGCGAGGCCCGCGAGGACCTCATGCTCGACATCGTCCGCATTTCGCGCGAGTTGAACCTCGAGTTCCACGACGCTCGCGTTCGCCAGTCCCGCTGAATCAGAACGGCCCCGGTTCAGCGGCCCTGTACCGCAACCATCCGCCGGCACCGACCGCGATCGATCCGGCGGCCAACGCTATGATCGACGCTCCTCCCATCGCTTCGAGGGCATGGGCATACCACGTGGCAGCGAGGCCTGCTCCCCCGAGCCAAAGCAGCGAGCGCCACATCCTGAGCACGCCGAGTCGGGCCTGAAGACGGTCGACGTCCTCGAGCCATGATTTGGTGGCCTCCTGCAGGTCCTGTTCGCCCCATGCCAGAGCACGGCCCCGCCAGCGGAGCACGTCGGCATAGCGCCAAATCCAGAGCCCTCCGCGGTACGTGGACAAGGCCCGTGGTCGTGACCAAGCCGCTGGCGCACCCTCACTCCAGGCCTTGAACCACCGCTCTGGGCCGCCTTGGTCTGAGGCTCGGCCGGCTTCGACCGCTTCACCCTCCAGGCCCATGGCGTGGGCTAGACCGGGCCTTCGCCCGGTCACCGCGGTCAGGGCCTCGTCCACCGTGCGAGGGAGAAGTCGGAACCGGGGTCCTTCTGGACCCTCGACGAGGCCGTGCAGGGAGAGGTGCAGGTCGGGCAGCCCCACCGTCACTCGGTCGTGTGGCGCACGCCAGAGCGTCGAAGCTCCCAGCCGCTGCTCGACGGTGGCGATCGCGTCGTTCCATCGGCGTTCAACCGGAGGCGTGGACCAGGGCATCAACGTGCCAAGGACGGCCCCCGCCGCACGAAATTGGTCGTGAAGGTCGAGGTCTGCGTCGAGCGGAACGGCCGGTGCGTGCTTCCAGACCAGCAAGGCGTCATGGCCGTCCACGGTGCAACCTCCTACGGGGAGTTGCACGCGTTGCGAAGCGGCGATGGCCTCCGCGCGGTCCGCGTGTTGAACGAGGGACGAAAGAGCCCGGCCGGTGCCGAAGGTGCACAGGAGCAGGTCGTAGACCGTCCCGTCCTGCTCGGCGCGAAACCATCTGCCCAAACGATCGCTGTGGGTCGGCTCGACGTCCGCGCCCCCCGGCGTAAAACCCCAGGCTGCCCCATGTTCCGAAGACAGCAGGGCCTCAACCTTGCTCGACAGGACCCTCACGGGGCCCCACGCCGTGTGCGCCGTCCCCTCGGCCCCCTCTGCAAGGAGGCCCGTCGGCCATGGCACGGACATGGTTGGACGAGGAAGGTTCCGCGTGTGAACCCTGCCCTCGTCGTGCGCATTCCTCAAGGGCAAGGTCGCTCACGGTGAAACGCGATGGGGGTCAGTGACCGTGTGGGGGACGCCCTCGGGCGAGCCGTGGACCAGCGGATGCTACGTGAGGTCTTGGCCCACGAGATTCGACCACAACACATGGCCATCATCATGGACGGGAACCGCCGTTTCGCGTTCCGAAACCGCCTGACTTCCGGCGTGGGCCACCGGATTGGCAAGGCCAAGCTGGAGGAAGTCTTGGACTGGGTTCTCGAATTGAACATCCCTTGGTTTACCGTCTACGCCTTGTCCACGGAGAACCTGAAACGGCCGGAAAACGAGTTGGATTCCCTCTTCAACCTGTACATCGAGGGGCTCAACGACATCGCCGAAGACGACCGAATTCACGCCAACGAAGTGCGCGTGCAGATCATCGGGCGACGTGACCTCTTGCCTGCAAAGGTCATCGAAGCCATCGACAACGCTGAATCCCGCACCGCAAATTACGACCGATTCGTGTTCTCTGTGTGCCTTGCTTACGGCAGCCGTGAAGAGATCCTTGACGCCATTCGGGCGATTGCGGCCGATCATGCCAGCGGCCAATTGGAGCTTGGCGACATCGACGAAGCGGCGGTGTCGGACCGCCTGTACACCGCGGACATGCCCGATCCTGATTTGGTCATTCGAACCTCAGGAGAGGAACGCATCTCGAACTTCCTGCTCTGGCAAATGGCCTACGCTGAATTGTATTTCACCGACGTGTACTGGCCCTCGTTCTCGAAGCGGGAATTGTTGAAGGCGATCAAAGCCTTCCAACAACGCAAGCGCCGGTATGGAGCGTGATTCCATGGGCATCTGCGACCGTTGCCAGGGGTACGAAAACCCAAGCCTCGCGGTGGACGCGTGCGTCCGTCGAGGCGACGAGGTGTTGCTCATCCAGCGCAAACATCCGCCGAACGTCGGCTCTTGGGGCTGTCCGGGCGGTTTCATGGACGTCGGGGAAACCGCCGAAGAAGGCGCCTTGCGCGAGTTGGAAGAAGAAACCGGAATCCGTGGCTGCAACCCGCGCCTGCTGATGGTCATGAGCGACCCGGCACGAGACGAGCGCAAACACGTCGTCAGCATCGTCTACGAAGTGGACATGGTGGATTCGACGCAGGAGCCTCAACCCGGTGACGATGCAGCCGATGCGCGATTTGTGCCCATCGCTGAGGTGCTGGCCGGCGCGTACAGGCTCAACGGCGACCACGAGGACGTTCTTCGCCGATGGCTTCAGCCGTCCTGAAGCAGGGCGTCAAACTCGGCCTTCGCATTCGGCCAAGGGTCGGGGGCCAACGCGTCGGTCAACGCCATGCCTGTGGCCCATCGAGCCCGAACGTCCAACCACGCTTCACCTTCGCATGCGCCTCGGTGACGAAACAACGGCCATCCTTCGGCCTCAACACGGTCAAGGTAACCACGCTCGGCCGCGGACACCAGCAGCGTAGGAACACCAAGATAGGCCGCTTCGGCCGCAAAGGTCGTGGATTGCGTGACCACGCCGTCCACGTCCGAGAGGCGGTCCAGAAGGCTCCACGCCATTCGGTCCGATGACCCACCTTCCTCGTCCCAGGCAAGGACTTGGAACCCGTCGATGACCGCGTCGGGCAACGCAACCATCTCGCCATGGTCATGCGATCCTGTTCCCAACAAACGCCGGACAAGGATGCGCGGTGGATCGGAAAGGTCGGCGGGTCGACGGATGGGCACGAGGTGGAGGTGCTGATGCGTTCCGTCCAGCCGGTGCAGCTGCCAACGACCTGCCGCGGCACCGCGTTTCCATGCAGCAAGGCGCCCGTCATCGAGGTCCTCGCGCCAGTGGGTCGGCACGACCAGGTCGGTCACCCCACGTTCGAGCCACCGGAGGTTGCGATGCTGAATTTCCGTGTCGACGGCGCACCAACGTCGGGAAAGCCTCGCCAGCCGACCGGCCCATGGCATGAGAGGTGCGTTCATCGCCACCATGCGGTGTTCTCCGGGCACGTCACGGCACCAGCGTTTCAGGTGGCGAACCGCATGACGAAGCCTCCGTTGGCCGCTCCATGCACCCGATGCTCGGGGGATCCATGCTGCACGACGAGACGGCAGGTGCCCGTCACGCTGCTCGTAGAGGGCGCGAACTTCGGCCCGGTCGGTCAACAGCAGCATGTCCTGCGTGCTTCCGTCCCTGAGAAAGGGAGCCAGGGCCCTGACGTGCGCAGGATGGTCCAACACCCAACACGTCGCCACATGCAGCGCTGGGGCCAACGGCACATAGGCCCGCCGACCGGAGGTTGAAGGACCGAAGGACGGCTGGAATCAACATGACCACGAAGCAAGCCATCGCCATCGACGGCGGTGCTGTGTACGGCCCCTACACGCCCGGTGTTCGCTCAGGCAACAGCCTGTGGCTTTCAGGGCAAATCGCTCCAGAAGCCGGGGGCCTGGAAGCACAGGTCGCAGGGGCCTTGGCCAAGATCGACGCCTTGCTGGAGGCCGGCGGATCCAGCAAACACGACCTTGTCGCGGTGCAGGTCCTGTTGATGGACATCGAAGATTTCACCGCGATGAACCAGGTGTATGCGGCTTGGATGGAAGGCGTCCGGGTACCACCCACCAGGGCGGCGTTCCAAGCCGCGGCGTTGCCGGCAGGGGCAGCGGTCGAAATTGTGGCCCATGCGGTCCTCGATTCCGCATGAGCAGAGGCGCGTTCAAGAGCAGCCCCGCACTGGAGGCACCATGGCACCATGGCCCGAGCACTGCTTCAAGGCCTACGACATCCGAGGATTGGCCAACGGCGACGGCACCGGGGAACTGACGCCTGCCTTTGCAGAGCGACTCGGCCGAGCCCTCGCCACCTACCTCGGCGCCAAACGATTGGCCGTGGGGCGTGACATCCGAACCTCCAGTCCTGCGCTGGCCGACGCACTGATGCACGGCATGCAGGCTGCTGGGGCCGACGTCGTCGACCTTGACGTGTGCACGACCGGCGCGTTGTACCACGCATGTTGGACGATGGAGGTGGACGGGGGCGTGATGGTCACGGCCAGCCACCTTCCCATGCCGACCCACAACGGATTCAAGATGTGCCGAGGCAATTTGCCCTTGGCCGGCGATGAAATCCAAGCGCTTCGAGAGGTCTTCCTCCAAGGGGACTTCAACACCGGCGAAGGGAAGCGAACCCATGGCCCTCACATGCCGGCCTACCTTGCGGCCATCACGGAAAGTGTCGGGCCTCTTGGTCGTCCTGTGCACGTGGCCGTGGACGCGGGTAACGCCGTCCCGGGGCCCTTCTTGGTCGACGTGCTGAAGGCCATCGGAGCCAAGGTCGAAGCGGTGCACTGCACGTGGGACGCGAGCGAACCAAACCACGGAGCCGACCCGACGCGCCCGTACAACATGACCGACTTGGCCGCCTTGGTGACCGAGCGAGGATGCGAGTTCGGCCTTGGGAGCGACGGCGACGGCGACCGCATTGGAGCCGTGACCGAAACGGGCGCCTTCGTCTATCCCGACCGCCTTGTGGCACTGATCGTCGGAGACGTGTTGGCGGATCTTGACGACGACGCCACCGAGAACGAACGCACCGTGATCTACGACGTGAAGTGTTCCATGAACGTCGAAAGCGCCGTCCTTGCCGCAGGCGGAACGCCGATCATGGCGCGCACCGGCCACTCGTTCATGAAGCGGGCCTTGGCCGAGCGGCCTGGCTGTCGCCTCGCCGCAGAGATGAGCGGTCACATCTTCCCTGCTGATCGTGGATGGTACGGTTTCGATTGCTCCCTCTACAACGCCGCCCGCATCGTCGAATTCTGGTCCCGGCAAGCCTCTGAAGGCCCGACCTTCGGTCAGGCCCTCGACGCGGTGGCCCCGAATTTGCCCACCACCGGCGAATGCAAGGTGCCCTGTGATGAAGGCCGGAAGGAGCCCGTTGTGGCGGGCATCACCGCCGCCTTTGCCGACCTGCCGCACAGCACCGTTGACGGCGTTCGTGTGCGCTTCGAGGACGAGCATGGGGTGCAACAGGGCTGGTATTTGGCCCGACGCTCAAACACCGAGTCCGTTCTCGTGATGCGGGCCGAAGCCCGAACGGAGGCCATGCTGGCCCACATCCGTCAGCACATTGAGGACCGGGTGGCTCCGCTGATCGACGTCGGCGGTTTCCTCGACGCGTTCGCGTGAGACTCAGAGGGTTGCGTCGACCTCAATGTAGGGCGCGACGGTGAAGTCGAGCACGAGCAGTTCGATGGTCCACGACACGTCTTCACCGTTGTCGCTGCGTTGGCATCCTGGTCCTGCATTGCCTGCTGCTGCCGTCACGCCAATCACGATGTCGTAGGCGCCAAGGCCGTCGTCACCCGCGTTGAGTTCGTCCGAAATCTCGGTGCCGCTCAGGCCGCTGATGACCTCTTCGTCGAGCAAAGAGAGGTTGACCCACGTGAGGTCCACGGTGTGGGAGCCTGGGTTTTCGCCCGAGCCGGAGTTGGTCAGCTCGTTGTGCTCAAGGGTAGCGGTGATGGTGTCGGGTGCGTCGCTTCCACTGGCAGCGAAGCAGGTGGCTCCGCTGACCTCCTCGTCTTCGTCATAGGTCAACGTAATGCGGACGCCGATGACGTTCCCGCCTGCGGTCTCAATCTCGTTTCGCACGGCGTCCGAGGTCTGACTCACGGGCCACTCGTCGCCGTCTTGGATGTATTCTCCTCCTTCCTCAAGGAGGATGGTTTCGACTTCTCCGTTGACCACGTAATCGCCAACGGCCGAAAGGCCGGCCGATTCCACGCCGGCGGCAGCGCTGGCGAAGACCACGGGGAATGCGATGGTGAAGAAGAGGATGCCAGCGACCAAAATTTGCGCATCGCGCTCGGTCTTGACGCGCTCGACAAAGTCGGTCACCCTCGACATGGTACGCCCTCCGTGTGGACCGAAGTGCCTCGGACCTATCACTTTCTCGGCGCGAAGTCACGCCTCTTCGACCGTCGGGGGCCACACACGTGTGCTGGCCTGGGGCCATGTTTTCGAGCGTACATCGAACCCAAGCGCGCCGAAAGCGCGCTTGGATTTCCGCCAGGTGGGGAGAAGAAACCCAACGGTGGACCGTTCTCCAAACGTCCACTTCCATGGAATGCGTGGAAGGGCATGGACCCAAGCGTGAATCAAATCGAGACCGAGGCCTGCATCTGTGCCTCCTGGAAGGAGCCAACTGACTTGGTGGACTTCGCCGGTTGAGCCTCGTGTTTCGGACCAAGCGGTGATCAGACCGCCGTGCAATGGCCCGTCGAGGATTTCCAAGCCGATGGTGCGGGTCGCTTGGGTCATGGGCATGATGATGGCAAACCGGTCCACCATTCGGGCACCTTCATGCCGGCGCATGGACCAACCTGCTGCCTCAATCGCGGACCGTACCGCACGGATGGCCGCAATCGGGCTGACGCTGACCTCAAGGTCAAGCGATTCTGGTCGCACCATGTATCCAACCCTGTGCGGGCTGGGCATCAAGGTGTCGAGCGCGGTGTGCGATGGCCGGTGAGCACCGACGACGGTCGAGGTGGTCCCGCGTGGGACCGGCCATCAAGGCTGACGCAGGCAAGCCTGGGTCAGCACGACGGGTCGTCGTGGGGATCAGCCGAAGAGCGAGCCGAGACCTTCGAAGCCAGCAGCGTCCTCTTCTTCTTCTTCGGCAGCCTCCTCAGCGGGGGCGGCGTCGGAAGCAGCGGAAGCAGCCGCAGCGGGAGCAGCGGCAGCGGGGGCAGCGACGGCCTGCGTCATGGCTTCAGCGATGTCGATGCCGCCGAGGGAGGCCACCAGGGCCTTCACTCGGGCAGCGTCGACGTCGACACCAGCGGCCGCCAGAACGGCGGTCACGGCATCATCGTTGATGTCTTTTTCAGCAGCGTGCAGCATCATGGCAGCATAGACGTATTCCATTTCATTCACCTCATGTGTTTTGGTTGTTCAGCCGAACAGGTCTCCAAGGCCGCCAAAGTTGGCTTCCTCTTCTTCCTCTTCCTCTTCCTCGACCGCCTCGGCTGGGGCGGCTTCGGTGCTCTCGGCGACAGCGGCCGTGGCGACAGCAGCGTCAGCTGCAGCCCCCAACATGGCCGCCAACTCGTCGTCGAGGGCGGAGGAATCGAGCGAACCCGCGACGCCCATGGCGGCGCGTTGGGCGCGGCCGAGCAGGTGCGGGAGGGTCGTGGTCGAGATGTGTGCCACCTCGAGGGCCACGGCCAGGGCTTCCGAGGAAGCCTTCGCGAGCAGGGTCGGGGTGGTCTCAGGCGTAAACCAGCCAACATGGCAGGCGACGTTGAAGGCGCCAGCCGCGAAGCCGATCAGGTCGGAGCGGAACGTATCGAAATCGATGTCGAGGACGTCCGGTCGGAAAATCACGCCGTCTTCGTAGGTCCCGATGAGACGGAGGCCCGTGACGATGGGGTTGATGCCAATCTTTCCGAGCATCATTCCGAGGTCACCCTCGAATCCTTCGCCTTCCTTGAGGACCACGGTTTGCTTCTGAATGTGGACGCTTCCGCCCATGATCTTCGCGGGAATCCCAACGGAGTTCAGTTCACCGACAATCGGACCGGGGGGCATGCCCGTGTCCATCTTTTCCACAACGATGTCATGGGGAGCGACGTCACCAGGCTTGGCGGCACGGCCGGCTTCTGTGGCCTTGAGTTCGGTGAAGAGTTCGAAGGAGTTCTTGCTGCTGGTCGAGACCAGGGCCGGCTGGACGGCCCCCTCAAACAAGGATTCCAAGGTCTCGTCGTCCTGTCCGACGTTCTTCCATGCGAGGCTCATCAAACGCTTCTTTGCAACGCGAATCTCCATGTCCTCACGGAGCGACTTGCGCATCTGAATCATGGTGTCTGCAGGGACGCCATGGATGTCGATGACGGCGATGGTTTCACCGGAGTTGATGAGCGATTCAAGGTCGGCGACGGTGTCGCGCTTCCAGGACATGACCTTGGGGATCATGCCGCCACCTCCACCTTCACGGACGGACCCATGGTGGTCTTGACATAGAGCGAGCGGATGTTGTTGGGGCCGCGTTCGAGCCGGGTCATCACACGCTTGTAGACTTCCATTGCGTTGGCGGTCAACTCGTCGAGGGACTGGTTGGAGGTGCCAAAAGTGGCGTGGAAGGTCATCTTGTCACCGGACTTCACGACAACGGTGCTACGAAGGCCAGTGGCCACAACAGCGGGATCCAAAACAGGAGGGACGGGGCGGGGCATCTTTCCGCGGGGACCGAGGATGACACCAAGCCAGCGACCGACCAGACCCATGTGAGGGACTTCGGAGAGGAAGAAATCGTAGCGGTTGGCCACTTTCTTGCCCATGCCCTTGTTGGTGCCCATCTCTTCGATTTGAGCGGGGGCGAAGACGTCAACGCCACCGGCCTTGGCCTTCTCTGCGGCTTCACCGGCAGCGAACATGGCGACCTTGATTTCCTTGCCACGTCCGGAGGGAAGACGGATTTCTTCCTTGATCCGGTTGTTTGGGTTCTTCAGGTCAACGTCCTTGATGGTGAACGCAAATTCGATGGTTTCGACAAAGGCACGCTCAGGTGCCTTGTCGAGGGCTTCGGTGATGGCGGCGGTGATGTTGTCTTTCATGGTAAGTCACCCCTGCGGTCTGCGAGGCGACGAACGCCTCTCCCGCATTTCGTGAATCTTGTTCAGTTGAATCGGTCGTCCCACTCTCCGTTCTCAATGATTTTCAGCGCGTCCTTGGGCCAGTGGCCGTCAATCTTGACGCGCATCGCGACGCAGGTGCCAATGACCTCTCGGGTCATGGCCTTCAGGTCGGCACCGGTCAGGTCGCCTGCCTTGTCCTTGGCGACGCCGATGGCCTTCTCGAGAGGAAGGTCTTCGGTCGCCGCATCCATGGATCCGTTGCACTTCTTCACACCGAGCGCCTTCTTGACGAGCTCTGCGGTCCAAGGCTTGGCCATGAGAATGCATCCTGCACCTTACGTGCAGGTCGCGGACTTGACTCGTGTATATAATCGCAATGGAGGCGCAAAGCAGGAAAAAACGACGGCCTAACGGCCTCGTAGTGCCACGTTTATGCCGTTCTGGCTCACTCGTTGACGCGCTCGATGACCCGCACGTGGTCACCGCGCATGCTGAGGGTCATCGGGATGACCTGCTCGTAGAGTTCCATGGTGACCTCTTCCTTGGTGTCGGCCACGGCGGTGATTCGGGCCTTTTCGCCCTTGAATGCGCCCGTCACGATCTCGACGATGCAACCGACGTCAATGCCGCTGGTCACGGCCTTCGGTTCGAGGTAGGGGAGGATGTTCTCTAGAGGCGCCTCGCCAGGAAGAACGGATTTTGCATTCTTCAGGGGCGTGAGGTTCAGTCCACGGCGAGCCTTTGGGTCGCGGCCGCCGGCGCGGCCGATGAGCTTCTCAACGTGGTGCTTGGCGCTGGCTTCGACGAACACGTAGCCCCGCATGCTGTGCGGGTGCACGATGGACATGATTTCGTCCTTCAGCGTACGGAGGCTTCCACTGCCGTGGATGCGCGCGTTCATCTCAGATGCCAAGCGCTGCTCGGAGCCGATGGCGGACTTGACGATGTAGAGGAACGAGCCGACGGAGCCGTACATTTCCTTGAACAGCGTGTCAGCTCCTTCCATCTCAAGGTCAGAGAAAATGCAGTTGTAGTCTTGCAAGTTTCCGGGGTCAATCCACTCTGCGGCGTCGTAAACGCCGGCGGGAGTGACCTCGTCGCTGGACGACACCACAAGGTAGGGAATCACGTCAACGAGGGTCCGCCCCATGTCGATTCCGCGGTCGGGACCTTCCTTGTGGAGGGACAGCTGATCTGGGGAGAGGCCGGTGACTTCTGCGACACGGGCCAGCACTTCTTCAGGCGTGGACCCGCTGCCGTAGACGCCGTCCCAGAAGCCGGGGAAACTGGCGTCAGAACTGTGGCGGCGGAGGAGGAGAAGTTTCTCTTCGTGGCGAACGTAGGCAATGAAATCTGTCTGCATGTCAAGCACCTCAGGGAAGGGGGATGTTGAACACGTCATGGATCAACCATGGGAAGGTGTGATCCATCAGGAGGAGGATGAGGAAGCCAATGGCGCCCAGCACCAGCAGGCCAATGCCGCAAACGATGGACGTGCGGCGGAATTCTTCAGGGCTGGGCTTGCGTGCCATTCGGACAATGCGCGCCCAGGAACCTTTGGTGATGTTCCTGCGGACCCATGCCTCAACGGCATCTTGGCGGTCCTGAACACGTTGTTCAAACGAAGGATTCGCTTCCGTGGACATGGTGCAACCTCAGCCTGCCGAGCGACCTGCCCTCTCATTAAGAACGCATCGGCCGAAAAACGACCTCCAGCGGGAGGCTTCTTGAGGGGCCGTAGGCCAGCGGTAACGTGGCCAGCGGTCGAGACCCCTATCAGGTGCTCGGCGTTGGCCGAGATGCCGGAGACGCGGAAATCCGTCGAGCCTACCGGAGGCTGGCACGGCAGTTCCACCCGGACAGAAACAAGGGGGATGCAGCCGCGGAGGCGCGGTTCAAGGAAGTCCAAGCGGCTTACGACAGCATCGGCACCGCGGAAGCGCGTGAAGCCCAGCGACGGCAGGCCTTCACCGGATTTGGCGGACCCGGTGGGTTCGGTGGGATGCCCGGAGGCATGGGTCAATTCGAGGACCTGATCGGTCAAATGTTCGGTCAGCGCGGTGGCCCCAGCCGTGTGCCGCCTCGGCAACCACGTACCGTTCCGAAAGGAGGCGACGTGACGGTGCACCTCGACCTTTCCTTGGCCCAAGCCACCGAGGGGGGGAGCTTTCCCTTCACGGTCCGTCGCCTTCGCTTGACGCCCAACGGAGGCGTGGAGACCAAAGCCGCCTCCCTTCGGATGACGCTCGAACCGGGACGAGCCCATGGTTCCTCCAAACGCCTTCGTGGCCAAGGGCATGAGCATCCAGAAGGCACGACTGGGGACGCCATCGTAACGCTCAGGGTCGACCCCGGGGAAGACCGACGGTGGGAAGAAGGGCGTCTGGTGCAATCGGTGCAGGTGGCCTACAGCACCTTGGTGTTGGGAGGGAAGGTCGAAGCAACCCTCCCCGACGGACGGGCCGGACGCTTGACGGTGCCTGAGGGCTCCCTGGTCGGAGATCGACGGCGCATGCCAGGCCAAGGCTACGCCGGAGGTGATCTTGACTTGGAATTCGAATTGGCTGAACACGGCCCTCTTGACGAAGCGCAAACCAAAGCCATCACGGCGTTGAGGGACCTCGGGCTCTGAGGCCACCTTCATGGCAGACGGGTCCATGGGCAGCCATGGACCGGCGACGGCGGAACAACTCCGCTCGTCGTCAGCGGCAACAACGTGGCCCGAAAGCACCCGACGACGACCGACTCTGGCGTCGTCTTCACGACGCGCTGGGACAGCGGGCCGAGGACGTGCACGGTGCAGACGAAGTGTGGATGGCGGTGTGTGCTCGGGAAGGGTTGCCCACAGAAGGACCTGAGGCGCGAAAGGCGCGTTCCGCGTTTGACGCCACGCTGAGCGAAGCGACGAAGCGAGGTCAGCGCCTTCTTCGCGACGGAAAAGGAGTGCGCCTCCGTTCACGCACCGACATCGAAGCGGCCGAAAGCGCGCGTCTGCATTGGCAGGCTCGACTGGACGGATCCGACGCACCCGACGAGGTCCTTTTGGACGTACTGCGGTGCCATCTCTTCGAGGACCCGCTCCACACATGGCCCGAAACGTGGACCTTGATCCCGGGCGAGCGGGTGACGGCATGGGATACCTTCGACCTCAACACAGCACTGCTCGCTTGGGCCCGACGGGCCAGCGGTTTGCGGTTCCGCGAGGACGCCCCGCACGTCGCCCACCTCCTCCACGCCGCGGGGGCCGTTGGCCCGCGTGACTTGATCGAGGCCCGCCTTCGTCAACGTGCTCGTTTGCGCGAAAACCCCTTCCCAGAATCTTGGCAACCGCATTTGGTCGAATCCACCGCGGCCCTCAACGAAGTGGACGGCGATGTGGAAGTGGCCGCCGGTCGGACCGATCTTCGACACCTGCCGTTCGTGACCATCGACCCGCATGATGCAAAGGATTTCGATGACGCCGTATGCTTGACGGAGGAGGGCGCGGTGTTGTGGGTGGCCATCGCTGACGTGGCTTCCTACGTCCGGTTGGATACCCCGTTGGACCGGGCAGCACGGGCCCGTGCAACGTCCGTCTACCTGCCCCATGCGGTGCTGCCGATGCTCCCACCGCGCCTCGCAGACGATTTGTGCAGCTTGCGAGCGAACGTCGACCGACGCGCCATGGTCTTGGAGCTCCGGTTGGACGGCCATGAGGTCGCAGCGTGTGTCCCTCACGAAGCCGTCATTCGCGTGGTTGCCAACCGCTCTTACGAAGACGTGTTGGAGAGCGGCGATGCGACCGATCTTCTCGACCTGGCCGCTGGAATGCGCAAAGGCGACTTGCGGCTGGAACTTCATCAGGCAGAATTGCGGCCTCGCCTCCGTGACGGTGACGCCATCCATGTTGAGATCAAGCGACCCAACGACGCCACGGCGATGATCGAGACCTTCATGGTGGCCGCAAATGCTGCGGTAGGTGACCTCCTGGGCAGCGCAGGCGCCCCGCTTCCGTGGCGCTGCCACCTCCCTCCGGATCGTGTCGAAGTGGAAGCCCTCAACGCACGCCTTCACGCCCTTGACGTGCCAATCGAACTGCCAATGCCGTCCCACCGAACCGCTGGCCAAAGCACCACGGAAGAATTGTCGGACCTGCTCGCCGGCTGGGCTGGAACCATCACCGTGGAGACCGAAGAGCCCAGCGTCGAGGAGGACCACCGCTCAGAGGTGATCGACCCTGAAGCGCGTCAGGCCATGCTCGACGCCTTACGTCGAGCCCAACATGCGGCAAGCGAATTGACCGGCGCCACCCGGCGCGTGGTCGATCAGAGCCTGTTCCAGCTGATGCAGCGGGCCAGCTACACCGCCACCAACACCGGTCACTTTGGCCTTGATTTGGACGCCTACGCGCATTTTACAAGCCCCATCAGGCGCTACCCGGACCTCATCGCACACCGCCAACTGAAGGCCATGATGCGAGGGGAACCATGGCCGCACAATGAGGAGGACATGGAAACGCTGGCGGCGCATTGCGGCGACCGGGGGTGGGCCGCCAAACGGCTGGAATGGGAAGCCGTGGACCAAGCCTTTGCTCTCCACCTGACCATGACCGACAGCGAAACGTGGCCGGCCAGGGTGGTGGCCCTGCGCACGCCCTTTGTTCACCTTGACCTCAACGACGACGGCGCCCTGCATGGCAGGCTTCACCTCAACGCCTTGAGCAAGCAAAACCGGCTCCACATCGACGATCACGGTCTTGTGGTGGAAAGCGAGGATGAACGCGAGCCTTTGCTTCGCCTCGGAGCGCGCTACCCTTGCCGGCTTCGAGGCCTGGACCTTTGGACCGGAAAACTCGACCTCGCTCCGGCCGGCCACCGGCCTGGTAACCCTTGATAGAACGGACCGGTGAGTGATGAACGTGACGGACCTGCATCGCCTCGACGTGAACGGGATGTCCTGTGGAGCATGCGTGGCCAGCGTCGAGCACATCGCCATGGGCGTGTCCGGCGTCACGGCCGTGAATGTCAATTTGGCCCTCGAACGCGCCGTGGTTACACTTGGGCGCGACGGTTCACTTTCCGAAGTCATTGAGGCCATCAATCGGGGCGGTTTCCAGGCGTCGCAACCCATGGACCCGCTTGAACGCCGCCGTCAGGGACAAGACGAGTTGCGACGCAGAGGACAAAGCGTGGGATTGGCCATTTTGGCCGCAGCCACGTGCATGGTGCTGACGATGTGGGCGCCAACGCTCGGTCATCTTGGACCAAGCGGCCTAGTCAGCATGGACGGGCACGGTGCCATCGATGCAGACGGAATCCGCCTCAACCACCTCATCGCTTTGGTGCTCAGTGGCGTCGTGTGGGCGTGGGCCGGGGCCGGCTTTCACCGACGTGCATTCGCAGCCCTCCGTCGTGGTGCAGCAAACATGGACGTCTTGGTGTCCCTCGGCTCCAGCACCGCCTACCTTTGGAGTGCGACGGTGATCGCGGGGGCCTTTGCCGGGCATGTGCTCGGTGACGGAACGGTCTTCATCGATGGAGCAGCCTTCATTGTGGCATTTTTGTTGCTTGGAGATTGGCTCGAGGTAAGGGCTCGCTTCCAAGCCACCGACGCCCTGCATGGCCTGATGCGCCTGCGCCCGGAAGAGGCGTGGAAACTTGATGCTGAAGGCGTCACCACTACGGCCGTTCCCGTCGAAGCCCTTGCCCCAGGTGACGCCATTCGGATACGAGCAGGTGAAATCGTTCCTGTGGACGGCGTGCTTCTTTCCCAGCGCGTACTGATGGACACCTCGTCACTGACAGGAGAAGCATATCCTGTGAACGTCAAGGAAGGCGAAGACGTGCATGGTGGCTCAAGCCCCGTGGACGCAACAATCGAAGTGCGCGTAACCGTTCCTGCGGGTGGCACGTTGCTGGACCGCGTCATTGGATTGGTGGAAGCCGCGCAAAGCGGCAAGGCCCCCATCCAACGCTTGGTCGACCGGATCTCAAGGGTCTTCGTCCCTGTCGTCATCGCCCTTGCCGTTGGAGCGGCCTTGACCTGGTCCCTGTTTGGAGCGCCGGTGGAACAGAGCATGCTCGTGCTGGTGTCCACGTTGGTCATCGCTTGCCCGTGTGCGCTTGGGTTGGCCACGCCGACCGCCCTCGTGGTCGGAACAGGGATAGGCGCCCGTCATGGCATGTTGGTGAAAGGCATCGAAGCCCTCGAACAATCCACGCGCATTGACACCGTGGTGCTCGACAAGACCGGAACCATCACGCAAGGCAGCCCTCGTGTGGCCCATATCGAATTGATTCACGGGGACATTCCACAGATGCTTGGTGTTGCGGCTGCACTTGAGGAGGACAGCACCCATCCCATTGCCGAGGCCGTGCGATGGTCGTGGTCAAACTTCGACCGAATCCTCCCCGATGTCGGTCAGATCACCGTCCGCCCGGGCCGAGGCATCCGTGGTGAAACGGAACAAGGCACCGTGGCCGTCGGCAACCTTGACCTGATGGACGACGAAGGGTACGCCCTCGATCAGGACCATCGTGACCGCTTGGTGTCGAGAGCGAAAACCGGAGCGGGAATCGTGCTGATTGGCCAACACGACCAAGTTCTGGGTTGGCTGGAACTTCGCGACCATCTTCGGACCTCTTCGAAGGAGGCCATTGCAGGCATGCAACGTGCCGGCTTGGACGTCATCATGCTGACAGGCGATCAAGAGGCCACGGCCAGTCATCTCGCTGAAGAAGTGGGCATCACCACCGTTTTTGCCAACGTTCTTCCAGACCAGAAAGGGGAAACCGTCCGTCAACTGCAAGGCGACGGACGGTGCGTGGCCATGGTGGGTGACGGCATCAACGACGCCGCGGCTTTGGCCACGGCGGACCTCGGCATCGCCATGGGCGGTGGAGCAGGCATCGCCGTCGACGCCGCACAGCTGGTGCTCTTACGGGACGATTTGATGGACGTGCGCGGTGCCCTCGACTTGGGTCGCAACACCATGGGCAAAATCCGTACCAACCTTGGTTGGGCCTTCGGTTACAACGTGGTGGGCATCCCCTTGGCGATGGGGCTCCTCTACCC
Organism: Candidatus Poseidoniaceae archaeon; assembly: GCA_013330765.1. Classification (GTDB taxonomy): domain Archaea; phylum Thermoplasmatota; class Poseidoniia; order Poseidoniales; family Poseidoniaceae; genus MGIIa-L3; species MGIIa-L3 sp12206u. Next base: position 23,002 of record DUHU01000148.1, read on the forward strand.
TTGGACGGGGTGGCTGCTTCCTCCAACCTTCGCGGCGGCAGCGATGAGCCTCTCAAGCCTGAGCGTGGTGGCGAACAGCCTGACCTTGCGTTGGTGGGCGCCGCGCCGTTACGAGAATTGAAAGGTCATCCCTCTGTGGGCAAACCATGCCAATGTTGGACCTCAACATCGCTGGAATGACGTGCGGTTGCTGCACGGGACGCGTGAAGCACGTTTTGGAAGCCCTGCCCGACGTGCATGGTGTTCACGTGGACCTCAGGATGGGTCGTGCCACCGTCGCGGTCGAATCCGACACGAATCCACAGGACCTCATCAGCGCCATCAAATCGGCGGGCTTCAATTGCTCACCCTGACGATCAACCCATGACCCGCTTGAGCCGGGCTTCCAAACGAGGCAGGCCTGCGCCGGCCCACTGCTTGACGACCTGGCCGTCGCGCATGAGGACGTTCATGGGCAACATGTCAACTTCAGCGACCCATGGATGTGCCATTTTGAACCGGGCAAGACCGGGACGGTCGAGCATGATTTTGACCACGCCGACGTCAGGATGGGTATGGTCCCATCCGGACAACTCCTCGGCCCATTCGGTGCACGCTTGACAGGTCGTTTTCCCGAGAATGAGGAACGCAGAGCCTTCGCTCAGCGCGTCGGACCATGTCTTCGCGTCGAGTTCTAGGATCTCGACCACGGACGGTCACCTCAGGCAGCGTAGTCGTCGCCCTTCTTCCAGTTGGCACCGCAGAGGCCGCCGGCCATGGTGGCTTGGGCGGTGCGGAGCACTTCAGCAGGGCTGCGACCGGCGTCCATGTTGTTGATGCTGTACATCTGGACAAGTCCGTCGCTGTCGACGAGGACACAGCCGCGATAGCTGCAGCCAAGCCCGTCGTTCATCATGCCAAAGGCCTGACTGACCTTGTGCGTGGTGTCTGCAAGCACGGGGTGAGACACGCCTTCCGGGAAGGTCTCGCCGTCCTTGAACCACGCCTTGTGACTGTGGTAGGAGTCGAGGGAGCAGCCCATCACGGTGATGCCGTCGTCGGCGAAGTCCTCTTGCAACGCCTCAAAGCCCACGATCTCGGTGGGGCAGATGAAGGTGAAATCGAAGGGATACCAGTAGATGAGGTACCAGCCGTCTTGGTCGCTGCTGCTGATGGTTTTCTTCTCGCCATTGACGTAGGCCGTGGCGGTCCATTCTGGTGCGGGTTTGCCAATCATGTTGTCCATGAATAACCGGAGGAGCGCAGGGCTCTTGAATCCTTGTTGCGAAAGAACAGGGTGTTCAGGCCACCACGTCTTCGTGAGGTCAGAGCAAGGGACCTCCTGGTCTTCGAATGAGCACGGAGGGATGAGCAAAACACCCTGCAGTTGTTCGAACTACCGAGCGTTGCGCGATGTGGTGCAGGAGGCAGGATTCGAA
>DUHU01000148.1:24779-25334 GCA_013330765.1 Candidatus Poseidoniaceae archaeon
CCGCCGTTGACCAAGCTGGGCGACTCCTGCCTGATTCACCGGCGGAATCTCTCCTTCATGAACGTGAGCCGTCAAGGTTGGGGGTTCGCGTCGCGAACGGCTTGCTTCACCGCTGAGCCAAAGAGGTAGAGGATGCCAACGGACACGAGTTGGAATGGAATCAAAATCAGCAGCATCCACATGTACCGGGGAGCCAGGCCGGGCTCAAGGATTGAATTCTTCAGGTCATCTGGGTGATGATACACCGAGACCTCGGCCCCGGCTGGATACCGTTCGACCATGCGCTCGGCCAAAGATGACGCGGAATAGCAATCTTCCATGGTGGACAGTTGATCGCCCTGGATGAGGTTCCCGTAGCCGTAGGAATAGCGGACATTCACGCAATATTCGGTGCTGCACCCTTCCTCGCTGCAGTCTTCCTGTTCGGTCACCCAACTCTCCTGCATCAGGCCCGTGGTTTCCTCCCAGTTTCTTGTTTCATGCTGGACCGCCAAGTCTCCGACCATCAGGACGGTTACGGTTTGTGTGGCACCGATCCAAATCAACCCAAACAAA
>DUHU01000249.1 GCA_013330765.1 Candidatus Poseidoniaceae archaeon
ACACGTTCTCGTGAAAGCCACGCTGCGGGTAGTGGACGCATCGGGCGAGGCGGCCACGGTGGTCATAGCAGCCCCGTCGGACGTGGACAGGGACCATCACGGTGGAAAAATCGACTTCGGGCCCTGTCGTGGGTGGCGCAACACGCTCGACCTGCTCCTCTTCTCCGTCCCACTGGATGTCTTCACGGCTCGGGTGGTCCAATGGTCCTGCTTCCATGTGGAGTTGCCCTTCCGCGGGCCGGACGGCCTTCCAAATCCCGGGGCGGTCTTCTCCCAGCCACATGGTGAGGCGTTTCATCTCGGGCCGTGTGAACAAGCCGAGGTGCGCCACTTCCCACCAACCGGGCGAGCGAGCCAAAGTGACGTGGTGCAACCCCGGTTGGATGTGTCGAGCGTCTTGGCTGTCGGTCCATGTCCTGCACAGGTCGGAAAGGCGAACCCGGAGGATGGGTGCCACTTCGCAACGCAAGGCGGCCAAGCGGTAGGGGTTCCCCAACTCTCCCAGCAACAGCAGGGGCCAGCGCTGAGCGAGGGGCGCGGCACCGTGAAGGCTGAGGAGGTCCGGCAAGAAGCGTCCTTCCTCGTCGCTGTAGCCGGCGGCGTGATGCCTCAGGCCCTCGAGATCCAACATGCCTTCAGGCGGCGACGCCGGTGGCTTCAGCACCCATGTGGCTTCTGATGTATGCAGGAGGTCGGTTTCTGGCAGGGCCACCGGCGAGGATGCGGGACTGTAGGGCCAGAGGCGCGGGCTGCGTCCGTCCATGAAGGTTGGACCGGACCGAGGGCCATCAATGCCGCGTTCAATCGGTGAAGGTGTGCGTGGCTGCGCAAGCCGGGCAGGTCACCTTGATTGGACGAACGTCTGGGATTCCGAGGGCGGACCCGCAGGTCGGGCAACGGATGGCCTGGTTGACCTGCGCGCGGCGGTTTTTCGCGTCGGCCGTCGGGTCGTAGCCGTACCGGTATTGCGAGAGGTCCAGGCGGTCCGCGGGCGTCGGTGGCGCAGGCACGTCTGGGATGGCGTCACTCGGTGCCTGTTCGGGCGGAGCTGCAACCGAACCGCCACCGAGGTGGGCGTTCAGCGCACGTTCCACGTCGGCCGGCGTGACACCGTTGGCACGGGCCACGGCGTCGATGGTCAACATGCGATCGTAACCCGCCAGCGAAGCGAGGCGTTCGAGGTCCTGAGGGCTGACCATGCCTTCGCCTGCCCCTTTTCCTGTTTCAGGCTTGCTCGCTTTCGCTCATCTCAGGCAGGGTCGGTGGGAAGGCCAAGGTCGTGGCCATGACTCCGACAAAGGCGCACAGCACGACCGCTCCGAAGGTGGCGTGCACCGTCCAACCAAACGGCGCCATGTGCAGATTCGTGCCTTCCCACCAGGTGCCGCGCGGACCGCTGATGAACAAGGCGACCTGCAACACCACGGCCTGAAGGGCCACGGCCGTCGCGACAAAGGATGCACGCCACCCTTTCGCCCACATGAACCGAAGCGCTTCCACGAGGAGGGCCCATGCAATGCCCATCACCGCCACGTCGCGGTCAAATTCAGCGTAGACCCATGCCCCGAGGGCATGGAATCCGAGGAGGACGGCCAAAGCACCGGGCGCCGGCTCCCACCTGCGAAGGAACATCAGCAGGATGCCAGCCGTCAAAGCGGCTTGGAGCAAGAACGACCGCATGCCGATGCCCAAGGCTTCGTTGTAGTCGTTGTTCCAACAGATGTAGTCGTAGCCCTGGGTGTAGCAGAATTCGCCGATGCCGTCGATCCATGGATGGCTGTAGCGGACCATCAGCAGAACGACGCACCACGCAGCACCGAGGCCGAAAATGGGCAGCGCTTGCGAGCGAAGGCCGTTTTGCCCACTTGTTGGGTCCGCCCACGCCGACCAAAACGGGCCGGTCACGGACAGGATAAGCCCCGCAAAGAGGCCAATATGGGTCGGCGACAGCAGGATGTCCAAGTTGCTCTCCACGCCCAGCGTTTCGTGCCAGATCATGTCGCCAAAGCCCGAGATGAAGAAGACGATGATGCCCCACACGCCAGGGCGATGCTCCGGTGCGACGTCGCTGAGCACGCCAAAGGGGCGGCGCAGCATTTCTCCGACGCCTCCTTCAGGCATGACGGCGTAGAAGATGTAAGCGCCATAGGCCGTGGCACCCGAGTACCACACCGCGTGCCATTCCGTGAAGAAGGTGTCATCCACGCGGCCACCGATGTGCGCAAAGGCATCGATGAGCAAGCCTCCAAGGCACCACAAGCCAAGCACGAGGATGATTGCATCGTAGAACCGCTCGCCGGGTTTGGGCAGGGCGCCCCACCGTCGGTGGAGCAGGAACATGAGGAGGCCAGCGGCCAAGAGGGAGCCGAAGTAAATCTGTGGGAAGATGTTGTGCGCCTCTTCATGTGTTCCAGACATGGCGTGCTGACGTGTTCTTCGTCATATGAATCCCGAAGTCACAGGGTTGTGACCAACGCCGATTGTGCTGGGCTGAGCACGACGCGGACGGCGGTCAAACGCCACGGTAGGGCACGTTGTACGGTTGCCGCTCCTTGAGGCTGCGGTTGACCACCATGGCGAACCAGAGCACGACGATCCAAATCATGGGCATCGTCAATTCACTGAGGATGCTTTGCACCTCGAAGGTGAACTCCCCTGCGAGCACTTCGCTGGCAATGGTCAGGGAGGAATCAACGAAGGAGTAGACGACGAGGCCGAAAATCGAGAGGATGACCATGCGTCCAGAGAAGTTCCCACGCTTGATGCGGAGCATCATGAATCCGGCCGTGGACGTGAGGAAGGCCAAGACGATCCAGGCGAGGGCACTGTGCAAGGTTTCCAACCACACGGACGCTGATGCGCTCGTGGTTTCGGTCAGCAGTTCGTACTGGCGCCAACCTTCGGCCACGGCGAACAAGGCACTGAACAGCGTGGCCGTCCAAAGCAACGACGTGAACATGGCCGCATCGGCGTTCTCACGCATCTCCTGCATCACACGATTCACGTTGTCGTCAATGCCTGCGCCTTTGGCGAAGATGTACAATCCGGTGAGCAACGGCAATCCGCCAAGGACCACGCTGCCGATGGCGTCTGGTAGCATCACGCCAAGGCCAAGAATGGCCAGGATGAGGCCGGCAGGGATCATGAAGCGAGAGCGCCATTTCGGGTCTTCAAGCGCCTTCACGATGTAGTAGTAGGTGCCTTCAATGCCCTTGGATTGCTTGACGATGATCTTCTCGATGTGCTCGATTTTGACCCTCGACTGGATGAGCGGCAACACGGCCTCGTCTTCGGCGCCGTCGGTCACGACGATGCAGCGGTCGGGCTGGAAAGCGTTGACCACCTCGTCGAGTTGAGCGGAAATCGCGCGGTCTGAGCGCTGACCGACCTTTTCGTCACCGGTGAGCACCGCCACCTCGACTTCGTCTTCAGCGCCCTTGGATTCCAACAGGCGATCGTACTGCGCCAGCGCCCCGAGAATGGCGTTGGTGTCGCTTTCCTCAGGGTCGGCCATGCCGAGTTTGAGCGCCGCGGTCAGGACGTTCCTTCGGTTCACCACGGGTCCACGAATCGAGGTCTTGTTGCCAAGGTCGTCGTCGCGGTCAACGGTCAGAACGAGGATGCGGTCCATGGTCGGCTCTGACCCGACGATGCGGGTCCCTCCCTTCAAGTCCTGTGTTGAAACGCAAGTCCTGTTGGTCAAAATTCACGCGTCGGTGGTGGGCGGAGGGTCGTTTTGGACCACGACGGGAGCCGCTTCTTCCTCCATGCGTTGTTTCCATCGTTGCTTGGAGCGGACGTATTTCAGCGGATGCGTCAACCATTCACGATCGCAGAGCCGGTCGTCGCCAGGCAGGACCGGGCAGTTGTGGTTGACCTTGAGTTTCGCACAGCCCGCGGGGGTGTATCCCTGTTCGTAGACGTGGGCCACTTGATACGAAGTCGTGGCTTCGCTGAAGTCAGGAGCGCCTCGGAAGAAATCCACGGTGGTGGCCTGCGGCAGTTCCATCGTCGTCCCCATCGAGGCAAGGAAGACCCTTCCGAAATGGTTCACGTTGACGCCGTTGGTCAAGTCCGACACGATGCGGCGCATGCACGGCGGCCAATCCTCTTCGTCCACGCCGGCCAACGCGATGCTTTGCTGCACGCGTGCTTCCATGAGGTTTCGGACGATGCCGATGGGCAAGGCCAACCTGGCCGCCAAGTCGTCGTTCACTTCGGCCACTTTTTCGAGGGCGTCGGCCTCGATGCTGGCCTTGATGCGTTCCCTGAGAAGGCGAGCCACCTTGGCCGTGGAACTGTATTGCGCTTCGTTGTGAAGGCGGATGCTTCCCTCTGAAAGCTCGGTGTTCGCCAACCGCCAGCGGTCGCCGGTGATTTTTGGACAGACCTCGATGAAATCGGACATGCCGATGGTCCATTCGAGGTGCGGCAAAGCCGTGCCTCGATCGCCCCGCCCAGATGCCCCGCGGTGCTCCCTCGAATCGATTTCAGAGAAGAAGGTCCTCGCGACGGTGGGGAGCGCGCGCTCGTCGTTCCTCAGCAAGCGCTCGGCGCGCTGTGCCTCTGCAAGGGCCCACCGGGCCACCAGGCGTTCATCACGGGTCGCGCAGACCACCAAGCGGGCATAGTAGAACGAGAATGCTTCGACAAGTCGACCGTTTTCGCTGTGCAAATCGCCGCCCGACAGGCTCACGCCTTCCTCTGCTTCGACCGTCTCGATCAAGCGGATCCTCGCCCGCGCCCGCGCGGGTTCCATGAAACTCCCTTCGAGCAATTCGTCGAGGGTGATGCGGTGCTGCCCGGCCAAGGCCGCAATCCATGGCGAGGCCTGCGGCAAGAAGGGATAGCGTGCCAACGTCACCGCGTCCTCGACGGGTTCCGGCGTCTTTGGGACAGGCACGCTGGGAGGACGGCGGCCACCGCTTATCAGCCTTCGATGCCGACCGCCCGCTTCAAAGACCGACGACGCTCGGCAGCAATCGTGTTCTCCCCGGTTGCACCGGCGTTGTTGACCGTGCAGGACGAGGTCCGTGCGGCCTTTGGATGGTCGCTTGAGGCGGACCAGAGCAGCGCTTCGGCCTTGGGTCAACGGATGACCTCCAACGCTCCTTTTGGCGTTCCGACGTGGTCTCCACACGAACGAACTGCACGTTTGGCCCGCCTTGCTGAACGGTGCTCCCTTGCTCCTCAGGTGGTGGTCGTCGGTGCCGCGGCCACGGTCGAGGAGGTGGAAGCTGCCGCAGCGCCTGACGCTGTGGTGATCGCTGCCGACGGGGCTGCTGGTGCTGTGCCGAACCATCTCGACTTGATCGCGGTCGTCAGCGATCTTGACGGTGGGAAACACCTCGATGCGGCGGTGGACCGAGGCCTGACGGTCGTCCTTCATGCGCATGGCGACAACCGCGAGGCGTGGAAACGCCTTCTTCCGGTATGGGCTGCCAAAGCCCGCCCTCCGGGATTGGTCTTGACCCACCAAGCCCCCGACCTCATCGAAGGCATGCACAACCCTGGCGGTTTCACCGATGGTGATCGTGCGGCTTGCCTGCTTCGTTGGTTGGGCGTGTCAAACGAAAGCCTCGCTTTCGTGGGTTTTGCGACCGACCGCGTGGGGCCATGGTCGGGAACGACCAACGCTCCACGGAAATTGAAGAAATTGGCTTGGATGGTCGAGGTCCTTGACCGCTTGGGCTTGAAGCATGACGCCCTGCTTCAGGACGAGTCCCTATAGGCAATGAGCCCGGTTTCTTACACCATGGTCCAGCCCGGACTCCTCCGTGGGGTGCTGCTTTGGGCGGTGGCCATCGCCGTGGTGAACGTCGCATGGGCCTTGGTCGTTGACGGTGAAGCCGTACGGGAATTGAACGACGCAGACCACCCTTTCCAAGAGAACGCCCCCATCCCAATCCAGGGTCTCTTGGGGGCGAAAGGCCCGCTTCCGGCGGTGTTTGAGGCAGAATTCGAACACCTCGTGGATCCCACCGCGCAGGTCGGTTGGGCCATCACCTCAGCCGACGGTACACGGGTTGCAGGATGGAACGGAACCGTGCAGGACGGCAGCAGCGGGTGGGAGGGCTCCCTTCCACCCGGAGACTACGTGCTTACCTGCTCGGGCCCTGACGAGGTCGTGGCCTACATGACCCTCACCCTCGAGCCGCTCGGTCCGATGCGGGCAGAAGGCCACCTCTTCGCCACCAGCGGGCTAATCTTCCTCGCCTTTGCCGACCGAGGCATTCGACGGTGGCTCGATGCCCGTGAGGTCGCAGGAGCAGGTGACTCCATCCCCATCGGGTTCCGTGGCGTTCGGCCCCTCATCGACGAGGACCCTTCCCTTGTGGAGGGTCAATGGAAGCCGCCAGTGCGCGGCTGATCACAAGAAATCCGCCAGCGACATTTGCCGTGCTCGGTCGTTGTTGAACAGGCTGTCCACAGAGGAAGCCAACCACTCGACGTTTTGGCGGGTGTAGGTGTCGACCCCGTACGTTTCCATGACGTGACGGGTCACTTCGATGTACTTCCGCACCGCGCCCTCCGACAC
>DUHU01000193.1 GCA_013330765.1 Candidatus Poseidoniaceae archaeon
CCTTCTGGATGTGAGCAAGTAGTTCTGAGAAATCTACGAAATCCGTCCGGTTCAAGTCGTGGTTGAGACCGATGACAATTGCAGCCGTGTCCCACACACCGTCACCGTCCATGTCGTTGGTCGGGTCGCCGTCACGGTCGCTGTCCACGGTCGGATCGAGGTCGTTCGTGTCCCGTACCATGGCCGTGAAGGCTCCACCGAGGTTGTCCACAAGGGCATCGATTCGGTCTTGGTCGGGAATCGCGTAGGCTCCACCCCCGGGTACGTCGCAATCAAAGCTGACTGGAATTCGGGATTGCAACCCATTTTCACACATCGAGTTGTTGAAGCGTCCGTCGGCGGAATTGGCTTCCTTGATGAGTTGGGCAGGCGACAAAATCCACAAGATTCCGTCTTCCCTTCCTCGGTCGTTTTTGTCCCAATCGATGCCCCGGCTGGTGGCCCCAGAATTCTTGTTTTCGTCGTCGCCTTCGACCCATGAAATTTCCTTCAAGACCGCCTCATCGGAGATGTTGTCACCAAGGCCCTGTCCCAACCTTGCATTGTCGGTTTGGATGTAGACGATGGCGATGTCCGTGGACCATTCCTCGCGTACTTCGAGGAGAAGGTCGGTGGACTCAGCGTCGTCAGGAAGGAAGATTTCCACGTCGTCGTCGATTTGATCTTGGAACGACAACCCGACTTGCCCCAACATTCCTGCCACGATCAGGCAGACGACCACCACCAGCCTCGGCGACGTGAGGGCCGCGGTGTACATGCCTTCGAATCCACGCTGCATGCGTTCTTTGGCCAGGTTTGAGACACGGTCGCCCACGTCTCTGAATCCCTTCAAGGCGGCAAGGGTCTCCGTCCGGAGGTCCTCATCCACCATGCTTCGGGATGGTCACTCGGGTTTTGGACCTACGCCCTCAACCGCTTCAATCGATGCCAAAGTGTTCGACGATCAGGTGGCGCAGAAGGCTGCGAACGCCTTGGAGCACGAGGCCGGCGGCCATCAGGCTGAGGCCGAGCACGCCCACCCAAATTGCAGTGAGGCCATCGCCGAGGAAGGTGTCGAGTGTGCTGGTCACGTTTTGCGCCACGTTCAATCCCATGGCTGCACCGGTCGCGAACAGGCCCATGCCGGGAAGACCGAGCACAAGGAGCGGCTTCTTTTGGGAAAGCGAGATGATGGCCCAAGAAAGGACCGTGAAGCCGTGGGAGACCGCGGTGTAGTTGGATCCCTTCGGTACGTCGTACCGGATGATGGTGGGGACTTCCTTCACGTGGAGTTGCTTCTCTTGGGCGTCCTCGAGCATCTCCAAGGAGAGTTCCATCCCTTCCGAATCAAAGCGAAGCCGGTCCAAGGCGCGAGCCGAGAAGGCCCGGAATCCCGACTGCGTGTCGCGGATGCCAAGTTCGTTGCTCAGGTTCGAGGTCGCGGTGATGACACGAATCCCAAGCCGACGGTAGGCTGGCATGTGGGTGCCCCCGCCCCCCTCGACGAAACGTGATCCGATGGTGAAATCGGCCGTTCCGTCCTTGATGGGGTTGAGCAAGCGTGGGATGTCGTTGGTGTCGTGCTGTCCGTCGCTGTCCAGCACCACCAAGGCATCAACGTCCATTTGACGTGCATGCTTGAAGAGGGTCTTGAGGGCGCCACCGTAGCCTCGGTTCACGCGGTGGCGGATGACGGTGGCACCGCAAGCCTCCGCAATGCGCGCGCTTGCGTCGGAGGATCCGTCGTCGATGCAGATGACCTCGTCCACGTGCTCAAGGGCACGCATCACCACGGTACCGATGGTCTCCTCTTCGTTGAAGACCGGCATGCCCGCAATGACGCGGAACCTCTCTGAGGCAGGGTCAGCCACGTTACAACGGCTTTCAAAGTCCTATTTAGTCCATATTGATGACCATAGGTGGTCGAAGGGTGGACGTCGCCCTTGCCGCAGCAATGGGACGTCGGCCGCGCCAATGGGCGTTGAGTGCAACGAGCACAGGGCCTCAATCAACCAGTTGGCTGATGGTGGTCACCGCACGCTCACCTTCCAGAACCCGCTGCAGGGCGCGCAGCGAGATGACGAGGGGCGCGTAAGCCCGTCCGTCGCTGGTGGTGTACGTGGAGCAGGCCTGAATGGCCTCGATGTCGATCGACACCTTCAGCGCCCCTCCGGCGCCACTCCTTCGGACGTATCCGACCAGCATGCTGGTCGTGTCCTCTTCCTTCGTTTCGTTCATGTTTTCCTTTGTCTTGGGCATCCTGTTCCCTCCGCCTTTTCGGCAATCCGTGTCCTTGACCTCTACGGTCTTGAAGGCCATGGACAGGACGAAAGGATGAACATTGACGCGCTTCAGCCCTAGGCATGCGCTGGCTGGTCACAGGTGGAGCGGGCTTCATCGGTTCCCACGTGGTGGACCGTCTGGTCGAACGCGGTGACGACGTGGTCGTCCTCGACGACCTCTCGAGCGGGCGGAAGGAGTTCTTGGCCCATCACCTCGACGCCGGTCGCATCACGTTGCAGGTCGTGGATCTGACCGATTTTGAGGCGACGCTTCCCCATTTTGCCGGCATTGACCGGGTCATCCACCTCGCCGCGAACCCGGACATCCGCCTCGGCACACGCGTGACCGACACCGACCTTCGACACGGCACCATTGCGACCTACAACGTCCTCGAATCCATGCGACAACACGAGGTCAAGGGCATCGCCTTTGCTTCCTCCTCTGTGGTCTATGGCGAAGGCGCTCCGCTGCCCACGCCCGAAACCCACGGTCCATGCATTCCCATCTCCCTGTACGGTGCGAGCAAAGCCGCGGGTGAAGGGCTGATTGGGGCCTACGTCGGAACCTTTGGTTTCAGGGCGTGGATTTTCCGTTTCGCGAACATCATCGGCGGACGAGGCACGCACGGGGTCATCTTCGATTTCATCCACAAGCTCGTCGCCACGCCGGAGCGCCTGGAGGTGCTGGGCGACGGGCGTCAAGAAAAGTCGTACATGTTGGTTGAGGATTGTGCGGACGCGATGTTGCACGTCATGGAACAGACCGACGCACCCCTGACCCTGATGAACCTCGGAACCCAAGACACGTGTTCGGTCCGTCGCATTGGTGAGATCGTCATCGAAGTGATGGGCCTGCAGGCGCACATGGACTACACGGGCGGGGACCGCGGCTGGGCCGGTGACATTCCCAAGGCCCGGTTGGCCATCGAACGGCTTCTTGACACCGGATTCACCCTGACGTGCCAAAGCGAGGAAGCGGTGCGACACACCGCGAATCTGCTTCTCAAGGAAATCGTTGGTTGATCCGGTCGTGCTCAGGATTGATATCCCCCCGCATGCTCCCTCGACCCATGCGCTTGCATGAGGACGAAGCCGCCGGCATCACCGACAGCCCGTTGTTGATGGTCGCGACGTTGGTGGTGGCCGGATTGATGGTGGTCGCTTTGACCGCAGATCCAATCGCCACCGGAACCGACGTCGGAGACCGCGCCCCGGAACTCCAATCCATGGCCTACAACGGCAATGGGTGGGTTGCCTTCAACCTCGAATCCTACATCGATGAAAGTTGGGAAGAGGGTCAACCAGGGCAATGGATGATCATCGAATTCTTGGATACAGATTGCCCCTATTGTTTCAACACCGCCGATCAACTTGGTGACTGGGACGATTTCTTCGATGCTGACAATCCAGAGTGGGACAACGAAGACGTTCAGGTCATTGCGGTGGCGGCCGAACTCAACATCCAAGGGCACGATTCCTCCCGCGAGGAAATTCAAGCCTTCCGCGACAAGACCTCGGGCTACACGTGCGCCAGCCAACAGGATTGCAACGCTCGCAGCGGTTCGCCTCACGCCTTCCCTTACGTGGACGACCTCAGCCTCGACGCCATGGACGACTGGGGCATTCGAGGGACCCCGACCTACTTCGTCATTCAACCCGATGGCATCGTCGCATGGAACAGCGACAACACCGCTCGGTACGAAAACGCCGCCGAGGCCGTCGCAAATCTCGCGGCGGTGGTGGCTGCGTGAATGCCAACCTCATCCTTGGCCTCGAATCCCTGCCCCTGCTTGTGGGCTTCCTGCTGACGCTTCCCGTCGGAGGCCGTTTGGCTCAACCGGTCCTGTCGATCTGGCCTTCCCTGGCTTCTCCTCGTGGTCGCATGACCGCTGGGTTGGTGCTCATTTGCCTGTCTGGGCTGATCATCTCCACGCACACCTTCTGGATTCATGAGAAAATCACGGGAACGGCGACGTCCTTCTGTGCCAGCGATTCCATCTTCTCGTGTGACGACGTCATCGGTCACGAGACCTACGCGTATGCGCCCATCATCGGACTGCCATGGGGGCTGCTTGGCATGGGCGTCTTTGCAGCGCTGTTGTTCGCAGCCATGACGGTTCAGAAAGAACCCGATGCACGAGGTCGCACCCGCATGTTGCAGATGTTGATGCTTTTCAGCGGTGGCGGAATTCCCGTCATCCTGCTGTTGATTTCGTACGAAATTCAGATCGAAAAGTTGTGCCAATACTGCACCATGGCGCACCTTGCCAACGTGTTGGTTCTCGTGACCTCTGTTCGGATGTTCAGGGCCACCCAGAGCGACGCTTGGGTGGACATGGCACGTGCGGATGTGACCCCTCGCGTGCAAGGGCGGTCCGAAGAAGCGTGATCAGGGGATTGCGTCGCCTTCGTGTGCCAGGTCTGCAAGCTCTTCCACGGCTTCAAGCCGGACCACCGTAATCTCCAGATGTCCTGCATCGGGGTAGGCCGCGCGGATTTCTTCGATCAGGGCTTCACGAACCCCGTCAGCGTCCTCGGCAAGGAGGAAGCTCAAGTGGCGAGATCGGTCTGTTCCGTGCTCCACCACGTATTCAACGATGTATTCACTGGACGAGCCTTCTTCCCAGACCACGTCCCAACCGTTTTGTTCCATGATACTACATCAGCACGGCGAGATATAGAGGTTTGCTCGCTCAGCGTCGAAATATGCCCTAATGTGGAAGAAGAATCGCATTTCCGGGAAGATTCATTCTTCTTCGGAATTCTTTCTTCCGGATTTCGTCGTATCCTTCGGCCAAGCGGCCACCGCCACACCCCCGGCGAGCATGGCCGCCGCCAACGCCCAGCGATGGTCGACACTGGTTTGTACGGTCGAGGAGCGAACGGCGAGTTCCACGGCACCGCGGCTGTGGGTGGTGCTGGTCGTGAGGTTTGCATCCGCGGTTTCATCGATCAACACCACGCTGAACGGTTCATCGGGACTCCACGTCAGCATGGCGTCCATCGTGCCGTTCAGGACGAGCTTGCAGGCTCCGTCACACACGCTCGACCAGGCTCCCTGTGCATCCAGGGTATGGAGTTCCAGCAACACGCGGTCGTACTCGCTGCCTTGGACGGCTTCCACCCCAGACTTCTGCGGTGTTCGATCGTGCCCGAGCAGCATGAGTGAGAGTTGGTCACCTGCTTCTGGCCAGGGGGCACGAAGTTCCAGATGAACGTTCACTCCGTCGCGTGTGGCTTCAATTCCGAGGTCAGATCTCGCCTCCCGCCCGGATTCAAGCTCAAGCATCCGTCGGGTGACGTCCGGCCATACTTCCGGTCCAACCAAGGGAGCCTCGCCCTCAACAAGGAAGGCAGGTGTCTGACCCAGGTCCTCATGCACCGCTCGCCACCGGTCCAAACGGGC
>DUHU01000157.1:0-232 GCA_013330765.1 Candidatus Poseidoniaceae archaeon
GCGAAGCACATTCCGTGTGAAATGCCGTTCTTCCTCGCTCGGCATCCCACGGAGACGTTTCTCCCACTCCGTGATGATGCAGCCTCCTGTGACGTGCCAATGGTACCGAACACCGAGCAGAAACGCGAGGTGAACGGCGGGCCCCGGCATCGGGATCATCCAACCCAAAGCGCCGTAGGCAAGAATCAGCACGTGAGTGAGGTAGACCGCCCAGGCCAATGCACGACGCAAA
>DUHU01000157.1:569-13018 GCA_013330765.1 Candidatus Poseidoniaceae archaeon
TCAGAGCAGGTCGGCCAGTTCGTCCTTGATGATCTCCACCGCTTCGAGGATTTCGTCCTTGTGACGAGCGCCGGTGATCACCATTTTGCCGCTGCCGAAAATCAAGCACACGACCTTAGGGTAATCCAAACGATAGATGAGTCCGGGGAACTGCTCCGGTTCGTACTCGACCTTGTCGAAAGGCAGGTGGAAGGTCAGGTGGTTCAAGTTCAACTTGCGGGGAGCATCGGCTTGGGGTTCTCCGGTGAACTTGTCCTTGCCGTCGTAGTCGACGGGGTAGTGGAGGGCATAGGTGGCGACCATGTTTTGGACTTCAATTTCGACGTCCTCGACTTCCCACGTTGTGATGCCTGCAGCACGGAGGTCAGCGATCATCCGCTCGATGCCGGTCTGGATGTTCTGTTCGTCCTTTCCGCCGGTGCACACGGCACGGCCGGAGCGGAACATGAGAATGGCCAACTTGGGATCGACCACACGGTACACGACACCGGGGAACTGCTCGGGTTCGTACTCACAGTTGAGTTGGATGGCGATGTCGGGCAGGTCGAGTTCTTCGGCCACGCGGGTGCTCGCAACAACGTTCACCACAGTTAGGCGTTCTTCATCGGTGGTCATGGCCTCACTGATTGACCACCCGTATTTAAAGAAGGGGCCGACGTAGAAACACCAAATCGTTTGGCAACAAGCGATTGTGGGGTGGTACCGTTCGACGCGCTGAGAAGGCAAAGCGCATCATGGCGATGCTCGATGAACGCTACCCGGAAACGCCTGTTCCTCTTGACCACCGCAATCCATTCGAACTGCTCGTTGCGGTCCTGATGTCCGCCCAGACCACGGACCTCAAGGTCAACGAAGTCACGCCGGCTTTGTTCGCATTGGGCCCGACGCCTGAAGCCATGGCGGCTTTGGACGTCGACGTGATCCAATCCACCATCCGATACGTTGGGCTTGCGCCAACCAAAGCGAAAAACATCCGCAGGCTTTCAGAAATGCTGGTGGAGCAACATGAGGGCCAGGTGCCAGCCTCCTTCGAGGCCCTCGAGGCCCTTCCCGGCGTGGGGCACAAAACCGCTGGCGTGGTGATGGCTCAAGCCTTCGGCGTCCCTGCGTTCCCTGTGGACACCCACATCCATCGGCTTGCTGCCCGGTGGGGGCTGTCAAACGGCACGAACGTCGAACGCACGGAACGTGATCTGAAAGCTGTGTTCCCAAAGGAAAGATGGAACGATCTGCATCTCCAAATCATCTTCTTTGGGCGAGAGCATTGTCCTGCCCGCTGGCACGACCTCAGCACGTGCCCCATTTGCAGGTGGGCCGCGACAAAGAAGCGCGTCCAAGAAGAACAGCGCATGAACGACAAAGCGCGTCGACGCTGATCAACTGATCCCGAACACCGAGGACGCTCGCTCGAGCAGCACAGCGGTGATGAATGAGGCAATTCCAGCAACCCAAAGCAACTGGATGGCCTGCCCCAACGCACTGGTCAGACCACCACCACGCAACCGGGTGGCGATGAGGGACACGGCCACGACCTGGCCAAGGATGAGGATGGACACGATGATCTTGAACATCCGAATGTTGGTGTCCACCGAGGACGAATCCTCCATGATGGGCAGGGCAATGCCTGCCCCAAAGTCGGCAAGGGCGGACACGTCAGCGTTGTCGGTGATGCCGGAAGCGACGCCCGCGACGGCTTCACCAAGCTGCAACACGATGGCGATGGTCACGTTCAGGGAGGTCACGCTTGCGATGAGGAGACCAATGGCCACGCCCCACATGGTGTTCGCCGACAGGGAGCGGCGGTTGCGAAGCGACAGCAGGCTGCCGACCGAGCGGGACACCATTTCGGCGGTTTGTGCCGGCTGGCCGGAGGACTGAGACCCTTCAATGTAAATTCGAGTGTAGCGTGAAATGACCGCTGAATTGGTGTCGGCGTTGAAGTAATCCCAGGCACGGTCTGAATTGATGCGCGTCGAGAGTCGCTTCTCCAAGCGGTCGATGGAGCCATCAAGCAACCCGAAATCGATGCCACGAAGGGCCTTGATGGTCGCGGACGGCTCGGAAGAACGGGCTTGTGCGGTGCCACCAAGGGCCCGAATGAAGTCTGGATAGGTCTCGTCGCGACGAAGGACTTGCCGTTCTTCTCGCATGATGAGGGACGAGGGGATCAGCATCGGCGTCAGGGGGATGGCCAGCAACAGCAGGCCATACTTGTCCCAACTTGCTCCAATGGCACTCCAATAAATCACGACCACGATCGAGGTCAGGAACAACAACCCGAGCGTGACGACCCCGGAGGCCAACAAAGCTCGGCGAGCGTTGAGCCGGAACGGCGTTTCCAACTCGTCGCGTGCAAAGGTGGCGTCGTCAGGGATGGTGGCCCGGAAGGCGAACACGGCGCCAATGTTGACCAGCATGAACATGAACGAGGCGAGGAGGAGGAAGCGAAGCCGGCTGGCCACCTCGATCGGTGCATCGCTGGCCGAACCGACCTCGAACAGCACAAGATGAATCCCGGAAATGACCAAGCCAAACAAGCCCGCAGTGACCATCGACACGTAGATTTCTTGCATCGTGTCAACGCTTTCGAGACGGGTGTCGTAGAGGGTGCTGTACTGCTCCGCCACGGTTTCCTGCTCGGAGCGCATGAATTCGTCGATCGGCTGACCGGCTTCGATGGAGAAGGCCATGCGGTCGAGGAAGTCCGTCCACAGCGGCGAAGGCGACTGTTGAGCGACGATGCGTGCAGCCTCAGGCAGGGCCGTATGCCACTTGTCCACCAAGGTCTCGATGCGCTTGACTTCGCTGGCCAATTCACCGTAATCCCGCATTTGCTTGAGGATGTCGAACATGGACTGAGCGCCCACTTCACCGAGGGAGAGAATACCCATACGCGTGATGAACATGTGCATCTCTTTCTCGATACGGTTGGCCACCCGTTGGACTTCGAGCAAGGGGTACGCGGTCGTGGCGGCCGCGAGAATGAGGGGCAGCGACACGATCAGGGTGATACCGGCCAACCCAGAGAAGAGGGCCCCGTCGTTGAAACCGCCAGTGCCGAAAATGAGGAGGAAGGCACTGAGAAAGCCCGCGAGGGCAGCGCCACCGACGTAGAAGGTCAGGTAGCGTGGAAACGGCATCTCCAGCCGCCGGAGGGCGATGTGCCAAATCGGCATGCGCTCCATCGTGATGCCCCCTTCAGCGGTCGTTCACGCTGACCCACGTGTTGACCGCCGATCGGAACGCATCCCAACCGCTCTGATAGTAGACGTTCAACAAACCGAAGACGTCGTCGTAATGGGTCAGGTCGCGGTCGGCCATGTCCTGAATGGCTTGACGGCGGCGTTCGAGTTCGTCGTAGATGTCACGCTTGTTGGAAAAGCCCGCCATGGCTGCAATTTTGTTCTCAAGCAAGTGGGATTGGAACATACCGCGGAAGTAGTGCTTGTCTTTCACAGGGTCCCACTCGAACATACCACGGGTGAGGACACCGTCGCTGTGCTTGTTGTAGCCGATGACCTCGTCCACACCGGTGATGCGACGTGCGATGCCGCCACCGGGCGCCTCGACGACCTCTTGGAAGAGGGCGAAGTTGAGGTTGTCGAAGAAACGAATGGGGACGTTGATCGGGTCACCGGTAAACCGCTGAATCATCTTGACGATGGACGAGGCGTGGAAGGTTGCAATGACAGGGTGACCCGTCTGCATGGCTTGGAAGGCCGTTGCGCCCTCCACACCACGGATCTCACCGATGATGATGTAGCGGGGACGGCTACGCAGTGCTGCCTTGAGGAGGTCGAACATCTCCACGCGGCTGTCCTCGTTCTTCGAATCACGCGTGACGAGACGTTGCCAAATCTTGTGGGCGACCTTCACTTCAGGCGTGTCTTCAGCGGAGTAAATCTTGACGTTGTGGTCGATGAAGGGGAGGATGGCGTTCAGCGTCGTGGTCTTTCCAGATGCCGTTTCACCGGACACCAAGACAGACATGCCGTATTCGAGGCAAATCCAGACGTAGGCAGCAACTTGTGCGCTCATGGTACCCCACTTGATCAGTTGGACGATGGAGATGGTCTCCTCCGCGAACTTTCGGATGGTGAACGAAGGTCCGAGCATGGAAACGTCGTCGGAGAAAATGATGTTGATACGGGAACCGTCGAGCAAGGCCCCGTCAATGATCGGTTTGTTGTCGGACACAGGACGTCCGATGCGCTCGGACATCGCACGAAGGTAACGGGCGAGGACGTCACGCTCGCGGAAACGGATGTTCGAGGTGACCATCCCGAACACCTTGTGGTCCATGTGAATGTACTTCAGGCCCACAGAGTGAATGTCTTCCAACATCTCGTCGGAGAGCAGGGGTTCGAGTGGACCGTTCCGGATCAGATCACGGATGATGATGTAGCGCAGACGATCGCGTTGGGCGTCGTTGACTGCGAGCCGTTTGTCTTCGAGGCCAAGCAGGTCCCACATGCGGCCTTGGCGACGCGGACCGACCGGCAGATCCTCTCGACGGACGGTGTACCGCTCAATCATCTGAGAAAGGATGCCTTCGAATTCGTCGTCGGTGGTGAAGTTGGGGGCGGCAGGAGCCTCCTGCAACAGGACCTCAACGAGTTCGCGGCGGATGTTTTCTTCTTCCTCGGTGAGTTGGGGTTCCAGGCCAATCCAGAGGACTTGCCCTGCGTCATCTTCGTCCTCAGCGGGCTCGTAGATGTGGACAAAAATGGGTTCTTTCGTGATGTAAATGAGGTTGAGCGGACGCTGCTTCTTGGCGTCCCGATCGAGGGGCCCGTAATAGATCGGCCTTGAGCCGTAACGGGCTTCGAAGTCACGGACCCATTCCCCCACGTGCGGATGTGCCGCCATCACGCCGGCCAAGTCGCCTCGGGCGAATTTGAGTTCTTCGTCAGCCATGATGATGTCCTCCTCAGCTCACCGCGGTAATGTCCACGATGAAGCCCATGCTTGGTTCAACACGCCATCCGATGTTGGTTTGAACCGGACCGGCAGCCCGAAGGAAACGGGTCACGGTCAGGCTTCTTTTGATTTCGCCACCGATGAGGGCCGTGCTCATGTCGAGCACCAGTTCCGCGCTGCTGCGCAGCATGTGTAGGGTTTTTTGATCGGTTTCGGCCGGGTCCACGGTCAACAGGATCGAACGCCCGTCGGCCACGACTTCACGCAAGCGCTGCATCATGGCCACACGATCTGCGTCGGATTCGAGGGCCGGCATGATCGAACTGGCGGTGTCCAACACAACGACGTCCGCTTGCTCGATGGCAGGGGACGTGAACACGTCGTACAGGGACACGTCTGGCACCGGTTCTGCGATGGTCCCGAACCGGGAGAAGACCGTCAAACGACCTTCTGTGAGCGGTTCTGTCACGCCATAACCGATGGATTCCATTTGTTCAATCCAGCCACGGGTGGTGAGTTCGGTGGTGACCACGAGGATCTTGCATCCGTTTTCGAGCATGCCGTGAACAAGGCGCTGCGAAACCAAGGATTTCCCGGCTCCAACGGTCCCCTGAACGAGGTAGAGCGAACGGTTGGGCAAATGCAACCCCATGGAGTCTGCCAAAGAATCGCTTTCAACCCCAAAGGGGAAGCCGTCCTCGACGGGCTTCGGTGCGTGCTCAGACAACGAGCCTCACCTCCGCGTCCAGCGTATCGGTGCCTCGGACGTTGTTGACGACCTCGGACGAGACCACGACGGTCACCACGATTTCGCTGTTGTTCGTGTAGGTGAACGTGTTGTCCGCCACCTGCACTTGCACCACTTCACCTGCGGACCAATCGCCGCCGTTGAGAACGGTGGTGGTCACGTTGGACGTTTGTTGCACACCGTCGACCAGAACGAGCATGGTGCCTTCGTCGAGCACCGCCGTTCCGGAATTCATCAGGTAGAATTGCATCTGGCCTGTGAGGCTGTAGCGCACGTTCCCAGGATCTCCTGCCAGACTCACGTCGGTTTCGGCATCGATCGCTTGGGCCCGTCGCTCCATTTCCATCGAGCGGGCGACGTCCCCCCATTCTGCAATGAGGAAGGTGCTGACGCTGCCTGCCACCAGCAACGCTGTGACGAGCATGATGAACGAAGTCGCACCGCCGTCTGCCATGGGATCACCTCAGAGGAGCTCCGTCACGACCGTCGTCGAACCGACAGAAAGGGCAAGGCGTTCCCACGAGGTGGACGAGCCCTCAAGCCACATCACCCACATGGTTTCGCCGGAGTACAAGTTCGTTCCAATCGGTTCTGCCACCACCAAATCAGGGAGACGTTCGACGTTTTCGCCGTCAAGGAAGGTCCAGACCTCGTCAAGCGGGAGCACGGTGCTGCCAACGTTGGTCACGTTGGCGTGCACCACGCTCCCTAAAACGGCAGAGACGGCGCCGCTGGAGCCCCCAACAGAACTGATGGTCAGGGTTGGAGAAGAGGTGAAATCTCTGTTCCCTTCCATCGATACGCTGAGGTCCAGCAAACCGCCGCTGCCGTCCACTTCGGTCACGGTTCCGACCACGGTGGTGCCGTCGAGGACCTCGTCCCCGACTTGGTAACCGCTTCCGGCCGTGGTGATGCCGATGTCAGCCAACCCGCTCACGTCCACGTTGGCGTCCACGAAAGACACCTCCGGGGGCGGGTCACCTGGTTCGGTCACGCTCAGGTGCGTGGCAAGGCGTGCGTCAAGGGTCCCGACGAAGATCACGAACACGGCCAGCATGGCCATACCCACAATCAGTCCACCGATTCCCGTCGACGCACCCACTTGCTCACGCCCTCATGTTGGCGGCAGCCGAAGCCGCCGCGCGCTGTGCTTGGCTTCGCCAAGCGCTCACCAGTGCCGAGAAGGACAACAGGGCCCGGTTTGGAAGGTGGTCCGCCAAGGCGGCTTCCGTTTCTCCGGGTTCTGCCAGCTGGACGATGGCCATCACTTGACGACCTTCATCCGGACTGAGCATTCCTGAGTCCATTGCCTTCTGCGTGAAACTCGACGCCGCCATGCCCGTCATATGATCGAGCAAGAGGGCCGCCACGGTGGGCGCCCCGATGCGGTCGCTCGAACCGCCGCCAAGGGCGTCGGGAGCACGCAAGAAGGGGTTCGCGGCCAAGGCTTGCGCCTCGTAGAGCTCCACGAGGGGCGCTTCGTCGTCCGGCTTGAGACGGGAAGCCCCGTCGCCGGCAGGGATGCGCTCCCCGGACGCCGTGATGATCACGTCGCCGCTCATCGCCTCAGAAACCTCACCGTCTTCGCCTTCATCGCTGAAGGTGGCCGTCGGTCCGGATTCCATCGCCTCGTCAACGCGGGTCTCGACCATGCGGAGCACGTCTTCGACCATGTCGAGGCGGCTGCTGATGAGCCGCTCGAGGCCGGACGTGTCCACGGTCGCGTTGACCTGCGTTGGCGCTGCGGGCGCCAGGGCTTGCGTGGTCGAAGCCACGCTGCCGATGCTGTTCAGTTTGGCACGTGCTGGACCTGGACGGATCGTCCAAGCGTCCTCCTCGGACAGTTCCCCCTCCTCAGGGTGAGGGACCTGTTCAATCGGGACGTTCGAGAGGACCTTCAGATGACCTTCGGTCATCCTTGCGTCATCGTCCGTCGCTGTCCGTGCACCGCCTCCAAAGGGCCATGCCATGGTCATGCCTCCTCTGCACCCCGTTGCCGGGGGGCATCAGGGCGCAGAGCGGATCAGACCACCACAGCGCCTTCGGTGGCGTCGTTGACCTTGAGGATGTCATAGGTCGTGCCGCCGCCGACGACGTGAATGTACAGCGTGGCCTTGACGTTGGCTGCAAAGAGCGCGTCAGGACCGCAGTCGTTGCCACCGGCGTTGGTCGCATCGAGCGTGTACCGGTATGCGGTACCCGCTTCAACGTCGTCAACATCGGCTCCGGCGTTGTCGCCGAGGTCGATGACCGAGCCACCAGAAGCATCGCCGAAGTCACCGGCAATGTACTGGAACGCGCCTGCACCGTCGTCGCAGGAGACCTGCCACAGGATGTCGGTGTCGGCCGTGTCGTCGCTGCCAGCAGCGAGACGGAAGTAGACCTCGTAGGAGGTTGCACCGTCGTTGACGAAGACGTTGAGGATTTGCACCTTACCGGACATTTCGTCCGTGGTGTCCTCACCGGTCGACTGGGCGTTCTGTTGGAGCTTCTCCGCGGTCTGAATGATGACCGCAGCGGCCACAGCAGCGACGAGGATCAATGCGATGAAAACGATCATCGCACCGATGCCGATCGCGGCCATGGTGTCCTGTTCTTGCGTGTTGTTGTTCTTCATGTTCGTGTTCTTCATGGTAATCACCTCAAACGACGACGTCCCCGACGGCCGGGGAGCTTCCGTATTGGAGTTCTTCGTAGGTCTGACCGCCACCGACGACGCTCAACACCAAGATGTTGGCCGTGTTGGCTGTGGGCACGCAGTTGGAGACGTCCATCTGCACGACGTAGGTCGTACCGGGATCAAGGGCGGCCAGAGCGCCACCGGTTCCGTCACCAGTGTGGTCTTCAGCGCCGCCGAAGTTCCCTGCAGCGAAGGCCGTGGCACCCGCACCGTCGTCACAGACGACGGTAAAGGACACGTCTCCAGGCACCACTGGGTTGCTGCCGGCAGCCAGTTCGAAGGTGCTGAAGAGCGTCTCCGTACCACCGGTCATGTCCCAGATGACGGTCGAGAGCAGGACCACTTTCGTGGACATCTGTTCTTGCGTGTCGTCACCCGCAGACTGGGCGTTCTGTTGCAGCTTTTCAGCGGTCTGAATGATGACCGCCGCCGCAACCGCTGCCACCAGGATGAGGGCGATGAAGACAATCATCGCCCCAATCCCGATCGCCGCGGCGTTATCGCGCGTTTCGTTTCTTTCGTTGTTCATTTTTGTTCACCTCATGTTGTGTGTTTTTTTCCCCCCCGTCGAGCGGGGGTGGAGTTGGAAGATGGGCCTTCGCGAGGCCCACCGATGTCAATGCGGAGTGGAATACGGATGTTCGCCACTTCGTCCGGTTCAAGACGAGGCAGCATCGGGAGCGCGTCCGAGGTGTAGCCCGGAGGATACCACGGGTCGATGAGCACGTCAACGAGCGGTTCCATGGAGCGGTTTTGCGCGCGCACGGTGCAGACGATGTCGCCTGAACGCATCTCGTAACCGATGGTCAAGGCCAGTTTTCGGGCAAGTGGAATTTCGTCAGCGCCGTAGCGACGGTCGGCGGTGATCTCGAAACGAACGGGCAGGTTTCCGCCTGGAGCAATGCTTGGCACGTCGATGAGTTCGGGGTCCGACGACCACCCGGCAGGAACAGGGGGGTGCATGCGCATCATCGGGAGGGTGATGGGTCCGTCGTTGATGATGCGGACAATCATGACGCCCATGTCGCCTCCAGCCGGCCAACGTGTGTCGATGCCGAGCCAGAAGTGCCGGAACAGGAAGGGGTTGAGCGTGGAGGTGTCTCCGCCGATGAGATCGTCGACCAGGCCTTCGACTTCGCCCGCGGCGACGCCGACTTCGCCGGCTTCTGCTGCCCCAGTCGCGTCACGGAGGCGGAGCAGGATATGCTCGACTTCGCCGTGAGAAACGTGTGATTTCTCCTTGAGCAAGCGGTGAAGCAAGCCCATGGATCGGCGCAAGTGAAGCACGGATTCCTTCAGGTCTTCGAGGGCCTTTTCCGCACGGAGGACGGTTTTCAGCGCCCGACGGAGCCTGTGGCTGTTGAGGTGAGCCTGGGCCTAAGCGACGTCGAGTTCGGTGCGTGCCAGGGAGTTGACCTGTCTGTTGAGCACCGTGCTTACGGCCGAGTCGAGGTTGCGACGTGCCGACGCCATGGCCGGTCGATCTTCTTCTTCCTCAAACTCCACGTCATCGAGTTCTTCGTCGACGAAGTCCTCCTCTTCGCCGGTGAAATCGGTCTCGTCGTGGTCTTCCAAGGGAAGATCCTCCACGGGCATGTCCTTGCCCTCGGCCACCTCGAAAGGCGCCTCTTCGACGACGAGGTCCTGATCCTCAGGCATCGTCGGCCACCTCCTGATCATCCCATTCGGCGCTGTCGCTCAGTTCGCGGGCGGCTTGACTGGCTTCGTCCAACAAATCGGCCAATCCAAGCCCGTCCTCGGCGAGGTCGCCGAGCAGGCGCGCCGGGTCGGCCAAATCACGTTCAATACGAGCAGAGGCGGTTTCGATGTCGGTGAGGCGCCCGTAAATGCGACCGTAGGTCTTGTTGCTTCGACGCAGAAGGTAGACCACACCAAAGGCGACCACGATGAGGTATGCGAGCAACGTTGCACCGTTCATGTTGTTGTCCGGCACCTGTGCAGGGATGCCCATCACGATGAGCATGAAGCCGAAAATCGGGAGCGCGAGGATTGTGGTGAGGGACCGCTGCGTGTCGGTCAGCGCCTCGAAGTGGTCAGCATACACCGTCGAAAGGCCCTTTCGTTGTCGCTGGTAATCCTCATGGAGCACTCGGAATTCTTCTGAGGACCTCCAACTCATCCGCCATGTCCACAGGGCGGCGACAGCAAGCACCGCTGGGCCCCACCAGACGATGGAGAGCAGGTGGAAGGAGAAACCGAGACCGAGCAAGCCTGCGTACACCGCAGCGAGGCGGAAATTGTCATTTTGATTTCGCAAGGCCACAAAGAGTGCGGCAAGAAGCAGCCCGGCGGCGGCTCCTGCGAGAACGACGATTGGGCGTGGAGACCAAGCCACGACCTCTTCCTCAATGATGAGGACGTTGTTGTCTGGTTCGTCGCCAAAGCTGTCGTAGGACTCCGAGGTCCAATCCGCCGTGCAACGGAGTTGAGAAGAACTGAGCCACCAATCCATGCTTGTGGGCTGAATGCCCCACTGAACGTTGACCGTTTCACCAGGGAACAGCAATGCCACCGGAGCTGGACTCGACAGCACCTCTGCACCTTCGCAGGTGAGCACGGGCACCACATCGACCGCCAGCGAAGTCCCGTAGTTGACAAGATCAAGGCTGAGGTTGGTCGCAACGCCCTCCATGAGGCGGCTTCCCGTGATGTCCCATTCGTTCGTTTTGTCCTTGAGGTCAAAGGCGGGGTCGGCCTTCGTGTCCAACATGTACCTGTAGGTGGCTTCGGTGTACTGGGTGTACCCGGCGTTTTCGTTTGGATGGTACAAACGGAAGGTCAAGTCCCAGCCGTCCCCTGGAAGGAGGTTCGGGCGGTCGGGAGCGTCGATCGACATGGTGGGCGCTCCGGAGGTTTCCCAGGCTTGCCGCAAGGGAAGCGTGATCAGCTCGTCACCGGCACAGCCTGAGGCTGCAAGATCCAAATCGTGGCTCTGAGCCGCGCCGTCGCCGGTCACGAGGTCAAAGTCCCACAGCAACTCGGAAGCGTCGATGCCAGGTGCCATGATGGCAGGCTGGACCAAGCGTTGTGCTGAACAGAGTTCAAGTTCGTACACGGCTGCGGTGGACGCGCTTGCAGGGATGTGTGTCCACATGAACGGGCGGTTCTCAATGCCGTCACTGAGCCCTGGCATGAAGACGTCCGGTTCGTTTTGGAACATCCTGGACACGGCCAAGTTCGTTTCGAGCACCGCAGAACCACTGACGCTGGTGTCCACGGGGGTAAGCGTCACGCGAAGTTCACCTTGAAGCGAAAGCAAGGGCTCCAGCTCGACCAATTCAACGGTCACGTCCAGATTGGTGTTGACGCCCCTTCGGAGGGTGACAACCTGTGACGCAGGGCTGTTGAGAACCCAATCGTCGCTGATTTGAGCGGTTCCAGGTCGGAAGATTTCCACGTTGACGTTGACGTCGATGTCGGCATTGCCAACGTTCCTGACCGAGGCACTGATGCCTTGGGACAAACCTCGATGGAAGAGCAAGGATGACGGCCAATCCGGACTGCTGATGTCGAACAGAGGCGCGATGACCACGTCAACGGCACCCAGCGCCCGCAGGGTGCCTGTGGCGGTGTCGTTGACGTAGATCTGCACTTGATGCACATCTCCTCGATCCAACGCCGCCGAACCACCGAGAGCGGGCACGGTGACCGTCAGGGTGCCGACTTGGCTGGCGTCAATGGGGAGTTGGACGGTGGTAAAGTCGAGGCTTGCGCCCCAACCGTCGTCGATTTGGGTGACCAGAGTCAGGTCTTCGAGGAAGTTGCCGTCGTTGGTCAAGGTAAACGGCAGGCTCACCGTTGTCCCTGGGATGGCGTTGTGCTGGACGCCGGTGCTGCCGGCGTCGTCATCGAGCGAGGCGTCAAAGACCAGGGCGACGTCGTCCATTTCACTGACGTTGGCTTGGATCACGGCCTCGATCACCGGACCGTCC
This sequence comes from Candidatus Poseidoniaceae archaeon, assembly GCA_013330765.1. Taxonomy (GTDB): domain Archaea; phylum Thermoplasmatota; class Poseidoniia; order Poseidoniales; family Poseidoniaceae; genus MGIIa-L3; species MGIIa-L3 sp12206u. Next base: position 12,871 of record DUHU01000157.1, read on the forward strand.
GTCACCGTGACGACGACCGTGGCAGAATAATTCACGTCCGCAGCGGCCTCTTCGGTTGGCAGAAGCTGAATTTTGACGCCGTCGCTGAAGCCAGCACCGATCAGTACCGATGGGCTGCTGGTGAGGACAAAGTCAACCTCGTCATCGG
>DUHU01000010.1 GCA_013330765.1 Candidatus Poseidoniaceae archaeon
TTCTGCTTCCGCCAGATCCATGTTCTCGTCCCAGTCCTCTTCGAGGTCGTCTTCGTCATAGCCGAAGGCCTTCACGGTCGCGGCGAAATCTTCGGTGCCGCTGACGATTTCATCCTCGTCCTCCTCTTCTTCGACCGGGGTTTCAATCATGACCTCGGTCTTGCGTTCGATTCGCTTTCGCTGCTCGAAGAACGAGGCCACGTCCTGAGGGGCTCCGCAATAAGCGCAATTTTCCATCAAGTCAGGAATGGACTCGCCGCATGCATTGCATTCGTGGAACTGGAGCCGGGCTTTTGCAAGGTTGAAACCGCAGTGCGGACAACGGTCCTCGTCGCCCTCCAATTCACCGTCACACGACGGACAATACTCGTAGATGTCGCGTTCCACCTCTTCGTCACGATCACGGGTGATGACGATGCCCACGACCAACACCCCGATGAGCACCAGCACCAGCACGCCTGCCCAACTTAGAAGACCACGAAGCGAACGTTGCTCGTCGGTGACCGAATCGTCCAGGACCGCCGCGCTGGCGTAGGCCCTGGAATAGACAGGAGACACGTCGACGTCGTCTGGGACCAAGCGGACCGTGGTTTGTCCGGTTTGGGCCTCAAAGGTGCATGCGACCGTCGCGCGCTGACCTCGGGTCTCGATGACCACAGGGACGATTTCGAAGACCGTCCCCCCACCGTCGTCGCAGGTGTAGTTCACGGGACCCGTCTCAACGGACGTCACGCCGATGGACATGGTGTACTCCTGACCCGGGACCAAGGGAGCCTCGGCCGGAGCGGCGTTGGCGTCAACAAGCGCAAGGGTTGGCGTGTTCCACGCCAGACGGAGCGGGGCGTTGACCTCAACGGACACCGTTGCACGGCTGTTGTCCGCATCGAAATCCCATGAATCCTGATCTGGCACGTAACGCACTTCGAACACGGCCGTGTGTTCTCCGAGAACCGTCGGCAGTGGATTTTCGGGCCGCCACATGATGTTCTCTGCGGCGTCAAGGAAAATCCGGTCTTCGTAGTCGATGCCTTCGAACGAATACTCCAACGTACCTCGGACTGCAATCTCGCCAACGTTTGAGATTCCAACATACCACAACACGGCATCGCCAGAGTTTGGCTCCGCAGGAGAGGCGAACGGTGGGTCCAGTTGCACGTCAGGAATGGGCAGGAGATCGAGGTTGCCCGCTGGACTTCGATCGTTGGTGGTCGATTCTTGAACGAACGCGCCTGTGCCATACGGGTCAATGACAGCGACGACCTCACGCGAGGTGCGCTGGAGTCCAATCACGTCGTCCGCGTCGATCGTCGTTTCCCATGTGGCCACGGCATAGCCTTGGCCCTCGACGGTCACGCTGAAACTGCCCAGCATGAGGGTGCCTCCTGCGTCGTTCGGCACTTCCAAACGAAGGGGCACGACGACCGTCCCGTCACCGTCGAAACGCTCGATTTCCCCCGTGACGGTCCAAGGCCCGTTGAGGGCGCCGTCAACAACGGTGACCGTGGGCGTACCCTTGTGGCGCAGGTCCATGCGTGGATGCACCGTGAAATCGAAGTCGTAGTCCTGGTTCTCTTCCTGAGACTCGAGCACCGCGTCTTCGGCGTCTGGCGTAAGGCGCAGTACGTACTCGCCGGTCGGTGGGGCGGTAAACTCCACGGAGACGGTGGTCGTTGAACCGGCAGCGAGGGCCTCAATCGCCACATTTCCCATCGCCGCGCCGTTCAGGGCGACGCCCAACACGCTCGCTCCTGCGGGTTCGGTTCCGATGTTGCTCACATCCACTTCCACGGTCGCAGCGTCACCGGTTTTCAGGTCCGAAGCGTTGAGCATCTCGGCTCCTGTGACGCGAAGGTCGGCCAGACCACTGACGTTGAACGGCACGGAGAAGGTCTGGACGGTGTCGCCTCCGTGCTCAAACGTGACCCAAACGCGATGTGATCCCTCGGTCAGGCTGTTCCAATACACCGTTTTGGTGTCGATGCTGTTGGCGGGAATCTCGTCGATGATGCCTTGCTCAAGCAAGCGATCAGGGTTCACGGCGTCTTTGTAGACGGAATATTCCACGGTAAACGCGCTTTGACTGGCGGTGTTCAGGAAGGCGATGGAGATGGCCAAATCGTCGCCTGCAGAAGGCGCACTGGGTTGCATGGTCACCGTGGAAGCGCTCGCTTCGATCGAACCGCTGAGTTCTGCGCTGGCCACCATGGGGCCGGCCAAACTGCAGAGCAAGAGCGCCAGCAGCAACACAGCAGGACGCTTGGACATACCACAGAACGCGCTCGCACAGCACTTGAACCTCTCTCCATGTGACGTGGTTTCGGGCCACGGTCCCTCGGTGGATGGGAGGATTGAAGGACGGCAGGAGCGGTCTACGCGCCATGAGGGGGGCCTGTTCCGTGGTTCTTCTCGCCATCCTGGTGCTGGCGTTGGCCTCACCCATGGCGCCTGCACCCACGCTTGAGGCGCCCACCACACCCTTGCAGAGCAGCAGTTCGCTCGCGTTGAGCTTTGCAGGACCTGCCGAAGGAGCCTCCGTGACCGGGCTCCTCTCCGTCAGCGTCACAACAAGCGGAACGGGGAACCTGTCATGGGTCCGCATTGAGATCAGCGACGGCAGCGGATGGAGCGAAATTGGAAACCGGAGCTCCAGCCCTTGGTTTGCTCAGGTGGACACCACCGCATTGACCAACGGCTCCTACCAACTCCGAGCCGTCGGCCTGGATGCGGACGTCAGCGAGGAAGTGACCGGCTTCTCGGGCAATTTCACGGTGGCGAATCAGGTGCCCGTCATCACCGCCTTCAGCGTGCTGAATCCCGGAGCAGGAAGCGGCACTTCGTCGAATGACCGGTGGTGGTTTTCCACCCCGGCCAACGGAACCTTGCAATTTCGATGGGGGGCCAGCGACGACGACCTTGAGCGTGCCACCATCGCCAACCTTCCCGGCTCTGGAAACCCACCCTCTGACGGTCCAGGTACCTTGGCATACGGATGGGACTGGTCTCCCGGCGACCTGTCGGAAGGCACCTGGAACCCTCGGTTGAACGTCCTCGACGGGTCCGGCCTCTCAGCGACCCTGACGCGTTTCATTGGCATCGACCGCACAGGTCCAGACATCGGGACCATCACCGTGGGGAACACCGGCGGATGGCAGGCGGAAAGCGCGATCACCCTCAACGGACTGAAGACCACCGCCAACGACGGATTCGGTTCGGGTGTCGACTCCACCGACTACTCCTTGGACGGTACAACCTGGCAGAGCACGACGGCCGACAGCCTCGACCTGACCCTGCCGGAAGGAGAGAACGTGGTCTATCTCCGAAGCGTCGATCGTGTCGGCAACACCGGGAACGTCACGCAGCTCTCCGTCAACGTCGACCTGACGCCTCCCGAGGGCTACGGGTGGATTGTGGAAGAACTGACCACCAGCCGTGAGGACCCCGCCCCTGTCCGCTACGTGGCCGAGGATGCGGGTTCCGGCGTTGACCACAATGCCTCCATCATCGAATACGGATTTGACACCAACGGTGTTGGCAGCATCCCTGACATCACGGGAAGGTGGATCACCCTCGGGAACAACGCAGGCCTCAACACCAGCCTTGATCTCGAATCGTGGGCCACCAAATCCGGCCAGTACCTGCTCCTCCGAGCCACGGTGGTCGACGGTGCGGGCAACAGCATCGTGACGCCCTCTTCTTCCTACCAAGTCCTCCCTGGACTCGATTTGATGTGGAACGCATCGAACCCCACCATCGATCGCCTCATCGTCCGGCCCGGACAAACCTCTGGAGCAGTGCAGATCGACACGACGTTGCAGTCCAACGAGGGATACGACGGCACCGTGG
>DUHU01000108.1:0-4218 GCA_013330765.1 Candidatus Poseidoniaceae archaeon
CCCACTCGTGACCGCGGTCGACCGAATAGACGGGGTACTCCCCGCCGATGTTGAGGATCGCACCCGCCGTGGTGGTGGCAAGGTAATGCTCGCAGCAGTTGCCGCCGTAGTCCCGGTTGAACACCGCCCAACTCGTGTTGCCGGTCTCGTTCAGCGCGAGGTCGATCGTGGCAAAGCCCCGAGCGTCGTCGTGGGGCAACGGATCGATGAGCGCATAGCCGTCCCAGATGGGCGACATGGCCTCTTCGTCCACCAGCCCCTCGCCCCCGCCGAAGCAGCCTGCGGTCAGCGCCGAGGCGACCACGAGCACGGCGAGCAGAGCGCGCATGAGCACCGGTGCCCTCGCCCTGTCTTGAACGTCGCGCTGCGCCCGTGTGCCGTTCAGCAAGGACCATGTGCGCCCTTGAGAAGAGCGCAGCATGGGCTCGGCGTGGGTCGTTGATTCGAATTGTTTCATCCACCTCGGCCAGAAAGGCGAGGACGAGGTGCTGGCCGACCTGACCTCCGCCTTGGGCGGTGGGAAGATGCTCATCACGCCCGGCGTCGAAGACGAGGTCGCGACCGTCCGCATGCGCCGCATGGAAGGACGGCCGCGCTTGCTCGACGCCCTCGCACCCGTCCTCAAGTCCGTGCCCGTGGACGAAGCGGACGTGCGTGCCCTCGCCGCCAAAATCGGCGAACGCGCCGCGCCTCAGGACGTCGACCTCTCGCTCATGGTGCTCGCCCATTCGCTGGGTGAAGCAGGCGGGCCCGTCGTGCTCGTCTCGGACGATTTCAAGATGGCCACGACGGCCGAAACGGCGGACTTGGCCTTCGACAGTTGCCCGCCGTCCACCTTCATCGAGCGGCTGGTCGAAAACGAAGGGGATGCCGCTCGCGACGCTCGCTTGCGCAGCCTTTCGCGCCAAGTGCGTGCCTCGGAGATGAAGTACGCCATCAGCCGGCGCGAGGACTACGACGTCCAGCGCAAACTGACGTGGATGGTCGACTCCCTGCTCGGTGCGTCCCACGACGTTGGAACGCCTGAGGAAGGTCCCGATGAAGCCCGCATGGTCGCCGACCTGACGCGCACCATCCGCGGCTACCGCGTCAAGCCGAAGCGCTTGGAGGCCCTTGGAGACCTTCCCGAGGTCTGCGCTCCTGTGCGTCGCTTGGACGCGCACCTCGAAGAACTCCGGGCCGCATCCGAAGACGACCTCGATGCGTCGCGTGCCGCGACCCGTGCGTTGCTGGCCGAGGTCATGGAAGCGGTGGGCCTTTCCCTCGCCCCGTTGGGTGAAGAGGAGGTGGAACTGGTCCACCGAGCGATGGCCGGCAGCCTCGCGCGCACCGAATCCGCCCTTGGGCTCATGGCCCGTATGGCGGGGGACCATGACGACGCCCGCGGGCACCTCGTGCGTGCGTTGCACCTCGCGACCTTGGTCGACGACGTCGGCGCAGAACGCAAGGCCATGCGACGCTTGGGCGTGCTCGCCCTGCACGCGGGCAACCTTGAGCGCGCCTACGAACTCTGCTCGACGGCCGCAGAACAGCCGGCCAAGGAAGCCTTCGACGCCCTGCCCTCGCTCGTGCTGGCCGGCATCACCGCACGCTTGCTCGACCGTCAAGACGACGCGGAGCGATGGATCAACGCCGCGGGCAAGGTGCTCGCCGACGCGCCCGTCAAGGGCGCGGCTGCGCTCGATCGCGTCGGGCAAAGCCTGCTGGCCGTCGACCGTCCGGACCTCGCCATCGAACTCTTTGACGAGGCCGTAGAATGCGCCCTGCTGGGCGGCCATTCGGCCCAGGTCGAGGCCTCTGCTCGTGGTATGGTGCAAGCGGAATTGGCTTTCGAAGAGGGCGCAGAACCGCCCTCATCGAGCATGCGCCGCTTGCTCGACCGGCTCACGCCGGTCGGGGAAGGTCACGGGAAGGCCGAGGCCATCGCCAGTGCGCAGGCGTCCATCGACGAGACCTAAGACCACAACATGTGCATCGTTTGTTAGCGTTCCCGCGTCGTGCCTTGGCTGAACATCGAAGTTGGCTGTTTCATATGGGGGCTCAGGAAAACCATCCGTGACGGCCAAAGTGGTTCCTTGGCACGGCTTCGCCGGTGGCCTCCACGTGGTGATAGCCTGCGAGCACGGCGTTGAGGTAACGCGTCAAGCGAGGGCGAATCCACAACCGGTACGGCAAGGCAGAGGCCCACCTTGGCCAACCTGCAAGCAGGAAGGTATGCACGCTGATGGTCAAGTTGGCGTGGTGCTCACCCTCGGCTTCGATGGTCCACTCGACAAAGGACTGGTAGCCCCCCTCTTCGCCGATGAGCAGCGTGTACCCTTGCAATGGATTCCATGATTGAAACCGGCGGACGTAGGTCAGGCCGTTGAGGTATTCAAGGCGGTCAGCACGTTCGTCGCCGTCCCAGGACAGGACCTCATTCGTGCGGCAAAACGGGTGGCTGTCGTTGAGGCTTCCTGGTGCGCTGATCATGTCCCACAAGTGTTCTGGTGGGACGTCAAAGCGTCGCTTCGCCTCAACCGGCCGGTTGAACTTGAGGCCCGCCGGCGGTGAGGCCGGCATTGCTCCACCCGTCCGTTGTGCTCAGTCGCAGCAGGTCTTGGCGAGCGCGTCCTGAGCGCAGAAGCAGGTCTTGGCGGGGACGATGTCCGCGCGAGCGCTGCGTTCGTTGAACAGGGCGGTCACTTGAGCGAGTTCATCGGGCGCATCACCGCGGGCTTCGAGGCACAGCTTGAGGCCGAGCAGGCCCCACATGTTGTCCTTCCAAAGCGCAATGTCGGCACGGTAGACCTCCTCGGCTTCCTCGACGTGACCCTGCTCGAAGAGCAGCGCACCGAGGATGTGGCGGACCGGCTGCATCTGGCCCCACGGTTCGTTGTAGGCCAGGTTGAGCGAGAGGTCCACGCCACGGCGGAGTTCGTCGAAGGCGGCGGTGAAGTCATGGGCTTCGCCGGCGGCCTTGGCGAGGAATTGGCGGCGGTACTCGATCTCCGCTTCCAGGATGGCCGCGTTGACGTTGAGGATGGAGGGGCCGTCGCTTGGATCTTGGTACATCACGTTGTTGTGCATGACGCGACCGGCGAGCGCAGGGTTCTGCAAGGCTTCCTTGAACAGCACCTGCTCGGCCTCGGCCTCGGGCACCATGCCCTTGGACGCGTAGGCCACACCACGCGCGTAGTGCTGGGTGGCGATGGTGGCCGGGAAGACGTCCTTGTCGGAGTACATCGGCTCGGCGAGGATCTCGTCCCACTTGCCAAAGCGGATCATCACGTGCCACGGCATGGTGACGTAGGACTCCAGGAAGATGGCGCCCATTGGGATGATGCCGGCGAGCATGAACTGCACACCGTGGTCGGCGTCGCCTGCAGGCAGCGTGTCCACGGCTTTGCGGGCGTACTTGAGGGCCGTTTCGTACTGGCCGTCAAACATGGCGCACCAGACGATGAAGTGGTGGTTGTGCATGCGGTAGAACTTGTAGAATTGCGATTCGTTGCCGGTGATGGTCACGTAGTGGTCGTCGGCTTCCACTGCGGCGATGTTGCAGTCGATGGCTTCCTTCCACTGGCCGACCCAAGCGTCGATGTGCGAGGGCATGTGGACCAGGTGGCCGAGGCCGGGCATTCGGGTGCGGAGCACGTCTGCGGCCGGGAGGGCGCGTTCTGGGAAGGGCGACAATTCGAGGGCGTGGCAGTACAGGTGGCACAAGGCAGGATCCACACGGGCGGCTTCGCTGGCTTCGAACGCGTCTTCCATGATCTGCACGAGCAGGAGCGTGTTGTCGTCGGCCGGCGTGATCTCACCGGTGGTGGTGTTCTTGTCCCAGAGTTGCCATGCCTTGAGGTTCATCAGGGCCTCGACGTAGATGGCGGTGACCGCCAAGTCGCCGGCGTACTTCTCGTAGAGGGGCGCCATGGCTTCGGCGAAGGCGACGTTGAGTTCAGGCAGGTTCCCCATGTTGAGCACGGTCGGGTCGGCGCCGTCACGGGCTTCCTGGGTGTGGCGGGTGGACAGGGCACGGATGAGGTCCTGCTCCAATTCGCTGCAGTGGTCCATGACCTTCAGCGCTTGCTGGATGGCGTCGTATCCTGAGCCAAGACCGGGCGCCCAGTTGTAGTTGGAAGAGAGGCAGTAGGCGATGCCCCACCATGCCATGGCACAGTTGGGGTCGGCGTCGGTGCAGGCCATGAAGCAAGCAATCGCTTGTTCGTGGTTGTAATT
>DUHU01000108.1:4520-4688 GCA_013330765.1 Candidatus Poseidoniaceae archaeon
AATCGCTTGTTCGTGGTTGTAATTGAGGTAGTGGCCGTAGCCTTCGATGAAGAGTTTCAACGCCTCATCGTTGGCGCAGGTAACGGTTGTAGCAAAGGCATAATTCGAAGTTTCTCCGAAGTCGTAGTCCAAAGGTGCAAGCGACATATTCCCATCTCAAAGTTCGGT
>DUHU01000108.1:5054-5340 GCA_013330765.1 Candidatus Poseidoniaceae archaeon
AAAAGAGGCGAACGGAGCAATTGAATAGGTTCGCCATCAGGGGCAGACGGCATCTTCGGCCCGACCGGCCAATCGCCAATCAGGACGGATGAAACGTGCTCAAGTCCCTGTACTGGCGCGCGTTCTTTTTCCTGCAAAACCGGAAATCCAAGCGGTTGAGGCGCAGCCTCGGCCACGACGTGACCGGCCTCATTGTGGAGGCAAAAAACGGCCGCTTCGCCGTGGACCCTGCGGATTTGGAGGTCGGCGCAAAACTGCGGCTCCACGGCGCGTACGGGCTCGACGA
>DUHU01000163.1 GCA_013330765.1 Candidatus Poseidoniaceae archaeon
ATTGGCTACATGTTTGGCCAATACAAGCGCATCCGCAACGAATTCACCGGCGTGCTGACCGGCAAGGGCCTCAACTGGGGCGGTTCGCTGATCCGTCCTGAAGCCACGGGCTTCGGCTGCGTCTACTTCGCGGAGGAAATGCTCAAACACAAAGGCGACAGCATGAAAGGCAAGACCGTGGCCATTTCTGGCTCCGGCAACGTCGCCCAGTTTGCCGCCCAAAAGTGCCTGCAACTCGGTGCCAAGGTGGTGACCATGTCTGACTCGCAAGGGTCGATTTACGATCCCGAAGGCATCGACGAGGAGAAGTTGACCTACATCATGAACCTCAAAAACGTGGTGCGCGGCCGCATCAAAGAATACGCTGCGGCGCACGGCTCGGCCGAGTTCATGGAGGGTCAGCGTCCTTGGAGCGTGAGCGTGGACGTGGCGTTGCCTTGCGCCACCCAAAACGAATTGAACGGCGACGAAGCTGCGGCATTGTTGGCCAATGGCTGCGTGTGTGTGGCCGAAGGCGCCAACATGCCGAGCACGCCCGAAGCCATTGAAGCCTTCCACGAGGCAGGCATCTTGTTTGCGCCTGGCAAGGCCTCCAATGCAGGTGGTGTGGCCACCTCGGGATTGGAAATGTCCCAAAACTCCTTGCGCTACAACTGGACGCGTGAAGAAGTGGACGCCAAGCTGCATCACATCATGAAGGACATCCATGGCCAATGCGTGGCTTATGGGACCAACGAAGACGGTTCAGTCGATTACGTGCGAGGCGCGAACATCGCTGGGTTTGTCAAGGTCGCGGATTCCATGCTTGACCAAGGTGTGGTGTAACTTAGCGGCATGAAAGCGCACATCGTCAGCCTCATCCACGCCGTTGCCCTCATCGGACTAGGCGGTTATGGATACCTCAGTTCAGACACCCCCTCTGTCACAGCCTTGATTCCTGTGGTCTTTGGGGTGCTCTTGCTCGCCATGAACAAAGGTGTCAAGAAGGAAAACAAAGTGATTGCACACATTGCCGTCCTGTTGACCTTGCTCATCATCATCGGGCTCATCAAACCCCTGACGGGGGCCATGGGACGCGGAGACTCTGCCGCCGTCGCACGGGTGGCCACCATGCTCGTGCTGGGTGTGCTGGCCATGGTGTCTTTTGTTCGCAGCTTCATCGCCGCGCGCAAAGCACGAGGCTGATTGGGTTCAATGCGACATTTTGAAGGCCTCACCGGCCCCAAGGGACTTGTGTTTCTCGGGGCGTCGTGCCTCGTTTTTTTGCTCGTGCAATGTGGGTCCTCAAGTGACGAGGATCCACCCCACCCTGCCAAAGACATGGGCGCAGCGGGAGTCGATTTGGCCAACGCTTCCCGGCAATACACCATGAAATGCTCGGTGTGTCATGGCGAAGACGGCGCACCTGTCCTCGCCTCTGCCCCCGATTTGCGCACGAGCACCCTGTCGGTGGAAGAATGCGTCGCCATCATTGCGTATGGCAAGGGCACCATGCCACCTCACCGCGACATGTTGGACATGGCCACCATACGTGGTATCGCCGTGTACATCGAGAAATTCCGGAACTGAGACCTCGCCATGGCCAAGAAACGCGCACCCCTCTCCACGGCCAAGCCCGTCGAAACGTGCGTCCTCATCGGACTCGCCACCCGGCACCAGCGTCGCGAACAACTCGAAGAGTACTTGGAGGAGTTGGCCTTTTTGGCAGAAACGGCCAAAGCGGAACGGCAACGCACCTTCATTCAAAGCCTGGACAAGCCCGACGTACGCACGTTTGTCGGTTCGGGCAAGCTTCAGGAGATCAAGGAATACGTGGAGGAAGAGGACATCGACATCATCATCTTCGACGATGAACTGAGTCCCATCCAGCTGCGCAACATCGAGAAGGAAATTCCCGAGCGCAAGGTCCTCGACCGGACCAACCTCATCCTGGACATTTTTGCCCAACGGGCCGCAACCGCCCATGCGAAAACCCAGGTGGAACTCGCCCAGTACCAGTACCTGTTGCCTCGCCTGACCAACATGTGGACCCACCTTCAGAAGCAGAAGGGGGGCATCGGCATGAAGGGTCCTGGGGAGAAAGAGATTGAAACGGACCGTCGGGTCATCCGCGACCGCATTGCGCTCTTGCGGAAGCAATTGGCAAGCATCGACAAGCAAATGGCCACCCAGCGAAAGAACCGGGGCCAGATGATTCGGGTGGCCCTCGTGGGCTACACCAACGTGGGCAAAAGCACGCTCATGACCCTGATGTCCAAGAGCGACGTGTTTGCCGAGAACAAGCTGTTCGCCACCCTCGACACCACCGTCCGAAAGGTGGTCATCGACAACCTTCCTTTCCTGTTGAGCGACACAGTGGGCTTCATCCGGAAACTGCCCACCCAACTGATTGAGAGCTTCAAGAGCACGTTGGACGAGACGCGTGAAAGCGACATGCTTCTCCACGTGATCGACGTGAGTCACCCTCAATTCGAGGACCACATGGCCGTGGTGGAACGCACCTTGGCGGACATCGGCAGCGACAGCAAGCCCACGATGGTGCTGTTCAACAAAATCGACCTCCTGACAAATCCGGATGGCGAACGCACGCCTGAGGACTTGGAGCGCGGCATTCGCGAGCGTTTCGAGGCGCTCGGATACGATGTGATGTTCCTGTCAGCCAAGACCAAGGTGGGGTACGACGCCTTCCGCAGCACCCTGTACGAGCGGGTGAAGGAGCTGCACATCAAGCGCTACCCCTACAACCAATTCCTATACTGAACGCGCCCTTCCGCCCGACATCCCTACCTTCGAGACATGGCGAGCATCCGACAAGAACGCGTGGCAGAACTTCTCAAGCGCGAGTTGAGCATCCTGTTCCAACGCGAATCCAACACGTGGTTTGGGGGGCTGTTCATCACGGTGACCCAAGTCCGCATCGGACCCGACCTCGGTTTGGCCAAAGTGTACCTCAGCTTCATGGCCACCCCGGACAAAGAGAAGGCGTTGAAAGAAGTCGAAGCCGAAGGATGGCGCGTGCGAAAGGCACTGGGCGCCAAAGTCGGCAAGCAATTGCGCCGCGTTCCCGAATTGAATTTTTACCTGGACGACAGCCTCGACTTCGTGGATGAAGTCCAGCGGGCCCTCCATTCATGAGGCTCCCCTTCCGACTGGCCTCGAGGTACATCGTCAAGCGACGGTCGGGCACCTTGGTGCACGTCATTTCTGGCATTTCCGTGACCGTCATTGCCGCCGTGGCCACAGCCATGGTGTGCATCTTGAGTGCCTTCAATGGCATAGAAGACTTGGTGAAGGATCTGTTTGGCACCCTCGATGCCGATCTGGCAGTGGTGCCGCAATCGGGGGCCGTGATTCCACAAACTTGGGGCAATCACCTCGCTGACATTCCCGGCGTGGCCACGTGGGCGCCAGTCCTGGAAGACGAGGTGGTGGTGCGGGCCGACGAGGCCGCCAGGGTCGCGACCGTCTTGGGTGTCGATGCCCGTTACCGTGTGGTGTCCCAAATTGACCGCGCCATCGTCGAAGGGGCTTATGCCGTGGAAGACAGCTCCAAGACGTGCGGATGCCTGGGCTTGGGGATTCGGTCGGAATTGGCCCTGAAAAGCGACAGCCTCGACCCGCCTCTGTTCTCGGTGAGTGCCCCGATTCGGGGCCGAAAACTATCCCGTCATCGGGAGCGCGCCTTCCGCACGGAAGCCGTCCATGCATGCGGTACGTTTTCCATCAACGCCGACCTCGACACCCGCTACCTGCTCCTGCCCCTGCGTGATGCGCAAGACCTGTTGGACCGAGAAGGGCGCGTGTCGCGGATCGAAATCAAGGCCCTGCCTGGATGGACCCAAACCGAGGTCGCCGAGGAGGTGGAGCGTGCCTTGACCGAACGACTCGGCGAAGAGGCCACCGGCATGACCACCCTCACCCGAGACGACAAGCACAAGTTCATCACCCAAACCAACCGTGCCGAAAAATGGGCCACGTTCGCCATTTTGAGCTTCATCCTCATCGTGGCCGCGTTCAACATCATGGCTTCCTTGACCATGCTTTTGCTCGACAAGAAAAAAGATTTGGAGACCCTCGACGCCTTGGGGATGCCCGTGCACATGATGGAACAGGCGTTTGGGCTTCAAGGGCTGACAATCAACGTGATTGGCGGGTTGGTCGGCGTGGGGCTCGGTTCTTTGCTCGTGAGCGGACAAGCCGCCTTTGGGTGGTTGCAGCTGCAAGGCTCGGTGGTGCCGGCGTATCCCGTTCGCCTCGATGTGCTCGATGTGCTTGGAACCCTTGCCGTGGTGGTCTTTGTCGGGGGACTGGGCTCTTCGGCCATGGTGCGGCACTTGATCCGCCGCCAAACGTCACGCGTCCGCTGACCTTTTCGCTCAGGCAAACACATGCTCGCCAAAGCGCTCCGCAATCTCGGAGAGTTTGGCTTCCAATGCCTCAGGGTTGTCGAGCGTGACCAAGGCGAGCCGGTGCTCCTTGAAGTGGGGCAATCCACGGAAGTAATTCGCGTAGTGACGACGCATCTCCACAATTCCGAGACGCTCGCCCTTCCACTCGATGCTGTGCCGCAGGTGGGTCCGGACCGCCTTGATGCGCTCGGCCATGTCGGGAGGACTTCCCGCATCTCCTGTGGCGAAGTAGTTCTTCACCTGTCTGAAAAACCAAGGGGCACCGATGGCGCCACGGCCAATCATGATGCCATCCACCCCATAGCGGTTCTTGTATTCCAAAGCCTTTTCTGGGCTGTCAATGTCCCCATTCCCAAACACCGGTATCGTCACCCGAGGGTTGTTCTTGACCGCAGCGATCAAGGACCAATCCGCTTCGCCTTTGTACATCTGAGCGCGGGTCCGACCGTGAATGCTGATGGCCTTGATGCCCACATCCTGCAAACGCTCGGCGACCTCGACGATGTACTTGGTGCTGTCGTCCCAGCCCAAACGCGTCTTGACGGTCACCGGCAACGAGCACGTGTCCACAATCTCCTTGGTCATGGACACCATCTTGGGAATGTCCTGAAGGATGCCGGCACCTGCGCCGCGACACGCCACTTTCTTGACGGGGCAACCGTAGTTGATGTCCACCAAGTCCGGACCAGCCGCTTCCGAAATCCGCGCGGCTTCCCTCATCGACTCGATTTCCGAGCCAAAAATCTGAATGCCAATGGGCCGCTCGTAATCGAAGATGTCAAGCTTGGCCACACTTTTGGCCGCATCGCGGATGAGACCCTCCGACGAAATAAACTCCGTGTACATCATGTCCGCCCCATATTCCTTGCACAACACCCGGAATGGCGGGTCGCTCACATCCTCCATCGGAGCAAGCAAGAGCGGGAATTCTCCCAAATCGATGTCTCCTATGCGGACCACGTTCGTCGAAGTTTCCGCAAATTTACAGCGCGATACCACGTCCCCTTCAACCCCTGCCCATGAGCTTCATTCGCAACGCCTTCCAAACCATGCACCCGGCCGCCCAGGTCGTCATGCTCAGTTGCATCGTTATGACCTTCATGGCACTCGCCGCGGGCGTGGGCGTGTTGTGGGCCTCTGGGGGGGATGCCGCCAAAATGCAGACCCTCATGCAACAAGGGGCCACAGGCGAACTCGACCGCAGTGCAGTGCTGGCGATGAACAACGCCAACCAACTCATGGCGTTCCTGGGCGCCTCCTTGGCCTTTGCCGCGCTGGTGGGCATGGCTTTCTTGGGTCGATTCTTTCTTCATGCTCCCGCCCTCAAGATGTTGGGCCTCGCGGTCGTCATTGCCTTGGGCATGAGCCCGGTTCTCGACTTCACCTACCGCCTCAACGAATGGGCCCTTGTTCCGGGGTCCGATCTTCACCAGTGGGCTGGGGCCCTCGAAGCCCAAGCCATGGTGCTCACCAAGGCGCTCCTCGCCTTTTCAGGCACCTCCGAAGTATGGGCAGTGCTGTTCTCGGTCGCAGTATTGCCTGCGCTGTGTGAGGAATGGCTGTTCCGCGGCACGTTGCAACCCATCTTGGTTCGCGCCACGGGCAACATCCATGTTGGCATTTGGGCTTCTGCGGCCCTGTTCAGCGCCATCCACATGCAATTCTTTGGCTTCGTCCCACGGATGCTCCTCGGCGCAGGTTTTGGCTACCTCGTCGTGTACAGCGGAAGCCTCTGGCCCGCCGTCTTGGGTCATTTCGTGAACAACGCCGGCGTGGTCATTGCGGCGTGGTGGATGGGGAGCACGTGGTTGGAGGAAGGCCTCGAACCGCAACCCCTCAGTTCATGGGCTTGGAGCGATTGGGGCACGGCTTTGGTCGCCTTGGTGGCCCTGGTCTGGGCGCTGGGGAAACTTCGAAGAGACGGCAGCCCCACAGGGTATTTGGACGCGCTGTCCAAGGAGGGCTGACCCTTCGCGAAGGTCCTGAATCAGGAGTTGGGCCAAGCGGCCTGCACAAACGCCTTGGCGATGATCAGGTCCTCAGGCGTGGTGACTTTTACATTCCACGGATCGCCTTCGCACAGGTGGACTTCGTGTCCGGCGGCTTCCATCACACTCGCGTCGTCCGTGAATTCCAAACGGTAGTCGGTGTCAAAAGCCGCCTTCAACGTGGCAAGGTCAAAACACTGAGGCGTCTGCACGGCCCTGAGGACGCTGCGGTCCACCGCTTGACTCGACGCCCCTTCGCGGTCCATCTGTCGGATGCTGTCTTTCACAGGCACCACGGGCACTGCACTTCCCTGCGCCTCGGCCTGCGCGAAGCAACGTTGGATGGTTTCCACCGAGGGAAAGGGCCGCACCGCATCATGAATGCCGACCACGCCGGTGTCGGGCAAGGTGGCCAGGCCAGCCAAGACGGAATGGAACCGTTCTGCACCACCTGGAACGACGTGGGCGGCGCCAGCGCTGCCGTATTTGGCCTCGAGCACCGCGAACTCTTCAAACAAACTCTCGTGCAAGACCAAGGTGACCTCGGCCTCGGGCAGGGCTTCTTTGAAACGGCGAAGGGTCCACCACATCA
>DUHU01000262.1 GCA_013330765.1 Candidatus Poseidoniaceae archaeon
CCCCCATGTGCTCGGGCATGCATCCACGTCGCTAAGCACGCCGTCAACGTCAGGATCATCGGGTGAAATGAACTGGAAGGGGTCCGCCAGCACGTGCTCGTGGCCATCCGCGTCCCAGATGCTGAGGCTGACGCTCTCGGCCTGTGAACCGGCCACCGGTGTGGCCACCACGATGGTGCTGTCGTCCATCACGGTGCCCGTCACGTTGCCGTAGGGCCCGAACTCGACGGTGATTTCGTAATTGTTCACCAGACCAGTCGCCATGGTGGCGTACCTCAGGTGCTTGTTGCCATGATCGCTGTAGGCGGCATGGAGGTGGTGGTCGGCGTCGATGGTGAGCGCGTTGGAGCGACCGACGTCGTTGCCACCGGTGCCGTCCACGGTGCTCGTGGCCCACGAACCCGAGGTGCTTCGTGTCGAGTACAGCAGGTCGTCAGTGCTCGATTTCCAGTGCAGCACGTGCGGCCGGTCAAAGGCGTCAAGGAACAGCGACGTGTCGTCGGCCGAATCGCCGCTGATGCCGCCTTGAGACCACGATGTACCTGGCGTGCCTTCGGCGTAGCGAAGCCCGTTGCTGTTCTTCTGAACGATGAACACGTCGTCGTTGGACTTCACTTTGGTTTGCGTGTAATACCCCGGCGTGTTGGTGTTGGAATGCATGTATTTGTCCCACGTACCGCTTTCGTTGGTGATGTAGTTGAAACGGCTGTTGGTGTGGTCTCGATAGGCCACGTGAACGGCATCGTTGGAGTCGACGTCAATCGAGGGGTAGCACCCAACGAGGGTGGAGGAGGTGTCCAGCCCCTGTTTGGTCCAACCAGAACCCGTGTCGTAGGCCAGCATCAGGCCGCCACAAACGTAGTCGGGCTTGTTGTACACAATGCGAGCAAGGTTGTTGGAATCAACGGCGATGTCCATGCCCCATCGGTCCACATTGCTGGTGGTGTAGGGGATCGTCCAGTTCGTGCCGTTGTAGTGACGGTAGTGGAGGTATTCCCCGGTCACGTAGTGGGCCACGTGGAGGTTGTCGGAACCGTCGACGACCATTTCCACCTCTCGGATGTCGGAGCTGCCGCCCGAGTATGAGACGATGACGGACCTGGTCCAACCGCTTCCGTCGTTGATGGCGTGCTTGAGTTCGTGGGTGTCGTAATTCCAGTACACGATGTGCACGTCACCGTTTGACGTCACCGCAATCGCCTGGTCGCCGTAACCCCCCTGGATGTAATCCACCGTGGTGGCGGTCCAGCTGTGGATCAAACCGTCGTCGTAGATGTTGTTGGTCGCCATCTCAAGGAAACCGGAGCCTGTGATCGTGATGTTTTGTCCGCCCGTGGTCCATCCCGAGGTCGGTGAGAAGGTCGCACTCAGGTTGCTTGAAGATCCGGTGTAGGCTGCTTGGTGCCCGTCCTGCAGCGGGGATTCTGAGGCGAAATGTCCGGCATGAATGGCCAGCGGGACCATCATCGACATCAGAAATATCAGGGCGAGAGGAACGGCTTTCGACACTCCAGACATCAGCCAGCTCTCGATGCTCACCCACTTATTCTTCGTGTATCAACGGTGTAACCTTGGGCCTCTTTGCGTGCATGATGGCCTGTTCCCATCATTCAAGCGAGGTCTCGCTGAACAGTCGGAGCACGACCACACCGGCGATGATCAGGCCCATGCCGACCAACGCCGCAGCATCCAGCTTTTGGTCGTGCACCACCACCGTTACCACCGCCAGGGCGGCAATCCCCACGCCTGACCAGACCGCGTAGGCGACGCCAAGCGGGATGGTGTCCAGGGTCTGGGAGACGCACCAGAAGGAGCCGACGTAGCCGACCATCACCACGATGGACGGCCCGAGCCGCGTGAATCCCTCCGTGGCCTTGAGGCTCGAGGTGGCGATGACCTCGGAGACGATGGCGATGAGCAGCCAAATCCACGCGTTCACGGCTTCACCTCAGTCCAGCAGTTGGAGGATGTCTTCGGGCGGCCGGCCGATGACCGCACGCCCCTTGTGCACAAGTACAGGGCGTTGCATCGGTTTTGGGTTTGACCTCAAGAGGTCACGAATGGCCTTCTCGTCGGAGAGGTCGATGTCCGTTTCGAGGTCGCTTTTGCGCACGATGCCGTCAAGCGCAGCGAGCAGGCTCAGGTCTTCAGCGTGCACGCCTTCCGTCAGGTAGCGGCGCTCCTCAAAGGCCACGCCGCGTTCCTTCAGGAGGGCCACGGCTTGCCGCGACTTCGAACAACGTGGGTTGTGGTAGAGGCGCATGGGCGACCATCAAGGGGCGGGGCATGAAGGCTCGCTTCAATCGTCACCTTGCCCAAGAATGACATTGTACGTGTGGGTGATGGGGCCGTTGCCATCGTGCTCATCCGAGATGAAATTCACGTCTTCTTCGGCGGTGGTCTCCAGGTCAGCGTTGAGGACGGTCAACGTCAGCCTGCAACTTGCGCTGCAAATGTCCGTGTCGTGTTCATACAAGTGGATCGATTCGTCCAGCGTCCATACTCCGTCTTCGACGCTTTCGGCAAGCAGGCAAGCATCTGGCCCTTGTGTGGCAAGGACGCAGGCATAGGAAGGGGCTTCAGCCTCACCCGTATCCGTGATGGTGATTTCGAAACGGAACGCATTCGCTCCGTCTTGATTGCCGCTCCAATCGTTGAATTCAACGCTGTCGAGGGTTGAATCGATGAGTTTGACTGACAAAAGTCGATCATCGGTGGCGGTGGTTCCATCGCCGATGCCCCTGTCCAAATATTCCGGGCCATCCCCAAGTTCGAAAGAAGCCACTTGGGTTCCCTTGAATTCAGAATAAAGGGTGCAACCGGAAAGCGGCCCAAGCAGGAGCAGCAACACCGTCAGCAGAAGCCCAGCGCATCGAACCATGCGCGGAGGTGTGGTCTCCACCCGAAGAACCTCACGGCGACGGGCATGGTCAAACGTGTCTTTGAACGACGCTTCACGCACGGGGGTGAGAGCCTGCGCTCATCCGTTCAAGGGGATCCATTTTTCGAAACGGTTCAGCATCCCTTGGCTCAATCTGATGCCGGTGCGTTCGGAAAAATCCACGAGTTTGGGGTAATTCTTCCCGAATTCTTTCCCATCATGCCATCCGCCCAAACGCCAGAGGCGGATGTTGGATCCTTCGGGGTTGAGGATGATGAATTCAAGATTCATGCCTCCGTTATCACCAAATTCGACGTAATGGTAACCGACGCTCGCCTTGGCTTCGACTCGAGTGAAGGTGAGTTTCGTGAACACCTCGT
Organism: Candidatus Poseidoniaceae archaeon; assembly: GCA_013330765.1. GTDB lineage: Archaea > Thermoplasmatota > Poseidoniia > Poseidoniales > Poseidoniaceae > MGIIa-L3 > MGIIa-L3 sp12206u. The sequence continues at coordinate 3,262 of DUHU01000262.1, forward strand.
TTTTGCATTCAAATTCGATGACGCCCCCCAACTCTGCGATGACATAGCGTCCACTGATGGTATGCGTCTCCTCGTTGAGCGGGCCTTCCTTGAACAAGGCCATGAGGATGAGGATCCCGAAACCAATCGGGACGAGGAGGATGCCTACGATGAGCCAGACCGTCTTGTCCGAGGGAGTGTTGACGATGTTGAACTCTTCAATCACGTAATCCGCTTGCCGTTCATCGGTGCAGATGGCCCAGGCCACGCGTTCGATGGCCGATCGTGCCTCGTCGGAGGCAACGGTCGCCTCCAACGCTGCAAATTCGTCCATGCCTTCAGCGAATTCTGAGTGGTATTCACCGTTCCGGCGAATCTGGACATGATGTCCTCGGGAAATCAATCGGCGAGGTCGAGGATGCACGGCGCGTGGTCGCTGACCTCGAGCCCGGCTTGGCGGATGATGTCCACGGCGACGATCCGCTTGGCGGCAGCCGGGTTGCACAGGAGGTAATCGATGCGCCATCCCTTGTCGTCAGCTCGGGCGTTGCCTCGGTTGGACCACCAGGAGTAGATCTTCTCACCTTCGCCCTTCACGTGACGGAAACTGTCGACCCATCCGTCGGCCAGAAGTTCCGTGAACCACGCGCGCTCTTGCGGAAGGAAACCGCTCGTCTTTGCGTTGCCCTTGGGATTCCAGATGTCGTCTTCGGTGTGAGCGATGTTGAGGTCTCCGACCACGACCACTGGGTGGTCTGCTTCGAGCCACGGCGCAAGCCATGCCCGCCATGCGTCCATCCAGCGCTCCTTGTACGCTTGGCGCT
>DUHU01000268.1:0-370 GCA_013330765.1 Candidatus Poseidoniaceae archaeon
GATCATGAAATGGCCGTCTTGCAGCGGCGATTCACCGATCAACTCATGGCCAGTTTGAGGCATCTCGGCGCGCCTTGAGACCGACAAGCCTCAAGGGCCGCAGGGCAGAGTCATTGCCATGCAAGCCTACCTTGACCTGCTGCAGCGGGTCCTCGACGAAGGCGTGCCGAAAGGCGACCGCACCGGAACCGGGACACTCAGCGTCTTTGGCCACCAGATGAGGTTCGACCTCAGCGAAGGGTTCCCCTTGGTGACCACCAAGCGGATTCACATTCCTTCCGTGGTGCATGAGCTCCTCTGGTTCCTGAAAGGAGACACGAACGTGCGTTACCTGCAGGAAAACGGCGTTCGAATTTGGAATGAATGGGCC
>DUHU01000268.1:678-4541 GCA_013330765.1 Candidatus Poseidoniaceae archaeon
ATTTGGAATGAATGGGCCGATGAACACGGGGATCTTGGTCCAGTCTACGGCAAACAATGGCGTCGCTGGGTGGGACAGGATGGCGTTGAGCACGACCAAATCGCCGAAGCCATCCGCCTGATTCGTGAGAATCCAAACAGCCGAAGGATCATCGTCAGTGCTTGGAACGTGGCCGATCTGCCCGACATGGCCCTGATGCCCTGCCACGCCTTCTTCCAATTCCACGTGGCCGACGGGAAACTCAACTGCCAAATGTACCAGCGAAGCGCTGACGTGTTCCTTGGAGTCCCGTTCAACATCGCCTCATACAGCCTGCTCACCCACATGATGGCCCACGTCTGCGGCTTGGAACCTGGCGTGTTCGTGCACAGCATTGGAGATGCGCACCTGTACAACAACCACCTCGACCAGGCACGCCTGCAAATCACCCGGGAACCGCTCCCCTTGCCCAGCCTCAAGATCGACGCGTCCGTCACGAACATCGACGGTTTCACTGCAGAACATTTCGAGTTCGTTGGCTACGAACATCACCCCCACATCACCGCACCCATCGCCATCTGAGGTCCTCGCATGCCGCTGCACCTCATTTGGGCCGAAGACCAAGCGGGCGGCATCGGCCGTGATGGTGACCTGCCATGGCGCCAACGCACCGACCTGCAACGGTTCAAGGCCCTCACGATGGGACACCCTGTGGTGATGGGCCGACAAACATGGGAAAGCTTGCCCTTCCCGCTTCCTGGCCGAGAAAATCTGGTGCTCACCCGAAACGAAGGGTGGTCCGCCGATGGAGCATCCCGCACGACCGTCGCCGAGGTGCGGTCCCGTTCAGAAGGCGGCGAGACGTTGTTCGTCATTGGAGGCGGAGAGATCTATGCACTCATGCTGCCAGAAGCAGCCGCGGTGTACAGGACGATCGTGAACGCGACGGTGGACGGCACCGACACCCACGCTCCACCCCTGAACGCTGACGCTTGGACGCTCAAGACCACGGAGGCCGTCCCGGCGCAATCGGGCGACGAACACGACCAAGTGTTCGAGCATTGGATACGGCGCTCGTAATCAGAACCACGTGCCTTCCATCAGGAAGGTCACCAGAGCAACCGAGACCATGATGGCCGAAGGCAACATGGCGCTAAGACCGCTTTCCATGTCACTGAAGGCCAAGGCTTCCGTTCCGCGATGAACGGTGACGATGTGTCCGAATCCGTCCCCTTCTCGCGTCAATTCAGGCAGCGCGGAGGCCAACGACTGGTCCACGTGTTCGAACATCAACTCCTCTTGGGTGCGAGGTTGGGCATAACACGAGGCAAAGAAGGGATCACCGACGGTCCACCCATCGATGTCCCACACGTGAGCAGCCCTCAGATTTCTCACCCGACCGCCGGGCCGACTTCGTGTTGACCACAGGCTCATGTCGGAGTGCGACCACTCCTGAATCCGGCGCCCGTTGGTCAAGAGGCTCGGGTGAACCGCCATCCCACCAGTGCCGTCGTGCACCAAGGTCGGGGCGCCGCCTGAGTCCGAACGAATCAGGCTGTAGGCGCTTCGGCTCTCCCATCGACCGCCGCTCACGTTGCCTTCCTCGTCACGCTCCTCGACCCACTCTTCCCAGTTGAATTGATGACCGTACCTCCAATCCCAATCCGCAAGGCCATGCACGCACTTGCCCGCATCACCGTCGACGAACACCGCCGCGGGCCAGCCAAATCGAGGACGAAGTTGACCGTAGACCTCAACTGGACCCATCGGCATGGAGCGCACCGTTGAGGTTGGTCGATCGGCGAGGGCACGCCACTTGCGTACGCGGAAGAATTGGACGAGCAAGATCACGGCACCGACGGCCAGCGCCCCGTAAAGGGCTGCAGGATCTCCAGATTCGAAGAGGTAGGTTCGAGCGATGATGACCAGGAAGGCGCTTTGAGCGATACGAATCAACGACTGAAGATTCAAGGTGGCAGGGACCGGAGTGCCCACAACCTGGGGATGATCGACCAGAAGGCCGCCTTCGTCTTCATCGTACGGCCGGTCAAGGTGCCAAGCGCCAATCGGGGGCGGCCGTACCAACCATCCCTCGGCTGGCCCTCCAGAGGAGACTTCGGTACGCTCCCCATTCGGCCCTAAGGCGTACGAAACATCGGCGATGTCGCCAAGCCTGGTGCGGATGGCGTGGAGGGCGATTTGAATCCCAGAAGGGAAACTGGTGGCCAGCGCCATCCCGAGGATGTAGAACGCAACGGCAAAAATCAGCAGGTTCTCAGTCGTAAGGCCGAGCGACATCAGGATGTACACAAAACCACAGGTCAAGAGGACACTGCCCACCAGTTGGACCCACTGTTTGACATTCATCGGCAGGTAAGCATCCAGAAACCGAGGCGCCGTCACCGGCTCCATGCTGCCCTTGATGACGTCGATGGGTCGCTCTTGAGCGTCCATATGCCCAGCCTCCGTGCTTCACGCCTCGTCCGTGTATTCGGTCACCCGGATGCCCAGACGACCCTGACGTGCAGGACGCTGCATCACCCGAGCAAGTTTGGCTTCGAAGGCTGCTTTCAGATCGATTTCCATGGCGAGGCTGTGCCCCATGAGGAGGATCAGTACGTCCGCCATCTCTTCTGCAACCTCTTCGATCGGCTTGGCCTTCGTGATGGCTGCAGCCAATTCACCGAGTTCTTCCACCGTCAGGGCAATTCGGTAGCCCATGTCGTGACCGTTGTTGCCTGCGAAGTCGTGCTTGTGATGGAAGGCTGCGACGCCTTTCATCATCGACGACCAGACGTCGTCTGCTTCGCTGGCCATCCAGCCGTCCACGCTCAAGTCCATGCATCGGCGTGCAAGGTGGCGTCCTATAGGCAGGAGGGTCAAGCCTCAAGCTGGTCAAGCAGCACGGCCCACACCGGTCCCAAACGACGGTGCGCTTCTGCCGAAACTTCCTCGTGGACAAGATCTGCCCGCCGGTCACCCGGTGAACGCCCAGCGGCCCAGTTGGCTGCGATGCACAGCGCGGCGTAAGGCAGACCAAGTTCAGCAGCCAGTTTGGCTTCGCGTGGCATCGTCATGCCCACCACTTCACCTCCGAGCCGCTCAATGGCGTCGACCTCTGCAGGGGTCTCGAAATGTGGACCTTGCGTCAACCAATAGGTCACCAACAAATCCTCTGGGGTCACGTCTTGCACCTGAGCCAAGACCGATGAAGTGCGCTTCAGCAGCGCTTCATCGTAGGCGTTGGCCATGGACGTGAACAACGCGTCATCGTCGTGGAAGGTGGTGCTGACGCCAGTCAAGTCGATGCCGTCGACCGCCACGCCAACGCGACCGGGCGGGAGTCGCTCCGTGAGGGTGCCGACCGAACAGACCGCCAAGACGCGATCGACCTTGGCATCGGCCATCGCGCGAAGGTTCGCGCGATGCTCAATCCGATGCGGCGGGGCCGTCCCCCCGGTGGCATCGTGATGGCGTTGAACAAACACGAGTTCGCATCGCTCATCGCCGCGCGAGAGGGTCATGCACCGCAGCGGAACCGTCCCATAGGGCGTTTCTTGGTGCACCTCATCGACGCGTTCGGTGGACCACCCGGCCTCGTTTGAACCAGGAATCGCATCCAAAGCCAAGAGGCCGGTTCCACCCATCACACCAATGCGGCGCATGGAAGAGCCTCACGGCAGGAGGGCTTGGACCCATCGGCGAGCGAAACCGCGACTCAAGCGCCTTGGAGGCGCTCGATCAACTCGGCCTTCTTCCCGGACACTGGAAGACCCTTGGCCTTCAATTCGTCCTTGAGTTCGGCCACGGTCATCGAAGCGTAATCGGGCGCATCTGCATCAGACGCGTCCGCGGCTTCTTCAGCCGCAGCGGGTGCGTCTTCT
>DUHU01000212.1:0-314 GCA_013330765.1 Candidatus Poseidoniaceae archaeon
CGATTCCAAGGCGGCAACAACGCCGGGCACACCGTCGTCCTCGGCGACCGGGTGCTGAAATTCCATCTTCTTCCCTCCGGGATCACCCGCGAAGACTGCCGCCTCGTGCTCGGCGACGGCATGGTCGTGGACCCGTGGGTGCTCGACCAGGAATTGCGTGGCTGGACCGACGAGACCGGGCAAGAGGTCCGTGGTCAGCGCCTGTTCATTTCCGAACGTGCCCACGTCATCCTCCGCTATCACCGGCTGCTGGACGGGCTCGACACCGTGATTGGCACCACGGGTCGAGGCATCGGGCCGACCTATGCGGACAA
>DUHU01000212.1:673-923 GCA_013330765.1 Candidatus Poseidoniaceae archaeon
GTGGAATTGCTCGCCGACGACGCGGCCCTGACCGCGATGGCCGCGCGGATGACCGCCTCCTTGGCGGCGGGCGGTCTCGACGAGCCGATCACCGCCGATGATTTGCGCAAAGACTTGAGCTGGGTACAGACGACCTACGCTTCGTCCATCGCCAACACCGGGTTGATGCTCGATCACGCGCTTTCGCTGGGCGAACGCATCATTCTCGAAGGCGCTCAAGGTTGCTTGCTCGACATCGATCAGGGCACCT
>DUHU01000212.1:1232-5776 GCA_013330765.1 Candidatus Poseidoniaceae archaeon
CATCGATCAGGGCACCTATCCCTTTGTCACCTCCTCCGTCACCTCCCGTGGCAACGCCACCCATGGTGCCGGCATCCATCCGGGTCACGTGGACGACGTGATCGGCATCACGAAGGCCTACATCACCCGGGTCGGCAACGGCGCCATGCCCACCGAACTCGAGGACGAGGTCGGCCATCACCTGGGCACCGTCGGCCACGAGTTCGGCACCACGACCGGGCGCAAGCGACGCTGCGGTTGGTTCGATGCCGTGGTCATGCGGCACGCGCAGCGGGTGAACGGGTTCACCACCTTGGCCCTGACCAAATTGGACGTCCTCGGTGGCCTCGACACCCTGCGCATCTGCGTCGGCTATCGCCTCGACGGTCAGGACATCACGGAGATGCCGGTGAGCGCTTCGGCCCTGGCTCGATGCGAGCCGATCTACCTCGACATGCCTGGCTTCGCAGCCATGACCGACGCGGGATGGCTTGACCTGGCGCGCCACGCCAACGCCAACGGGCTTGGGTTCTCGGCGCTCCCACAGGCTGCTCAGGATTACGTGGCGCGTCTGGAGTCCCTGCTTGGGGTCACGGTGTCCAGCGTTGGCGTCGGTCCGGACCGTGACGCGACCATCGACCGTCGTTGACGGGTTGGGTCGTTCAACGCGGGTCGCACCTTCGCGTCGCCTCGGGCGCTTTCTTCCGTCTGGACCTGCCGATGCTGAGCCTCTCGGACGACCGACGCTTTCATGTCGAATCGCCTTGAGGCCGCACCGGTCACCATGGCGAAGGACGGCGAGGACGCACCACCAAAGCGCCCGCTCTTCGGATTCCTTCGCGGCGCTTCGGAGAAGAAGAAGGACATTGTCGAGAGCGATTTTGCTCGCCTTCGCAGCCTTCAACAGGCCCGGCGCGAGGAGGCTACCGACGCCGACCGCCTTGCACAAATTGAGGCCACAGCCGACCGCCAAGGGCGCATCGACCATCTCGTTGAGCGGTTCCGCGAGCGTGCGCTCGAGGTGCTTGAACTGGAGACCAAACAGCAGGGCGATGTGGGTCAGTGTGAGATCGCTGTCGAGATCGACGAGGACCTTTTGTTCCATACCTTCACGCAGGTCGCCATGGGTGACGAGCAAGGTCACGTTCACCTCATTGACGCCCTGAACGGGTCGATGCAACACGACCTTCCGCTCCACCGAAACTGGTGCACGGTCCTCAGCAGTTCGCGAGACGGCGCTCTGGTGGCCAGCGGTTCGCTTGATCGCACGGTCAAGGTGGTCTCAATTTCAAACGGTGAAATCCTTGGTGATCTCGAGTTTGACGAACCGGTCTCGGCCCTGACTTTCTCGCCATCAGGCGAGCAACTCGCGGTCGGCACCACCGCAGGCGGCCTGACCGTGCACGACCTGCTCGGCGGGCACGTGCTCCTCGAATCGCAGCAGGAGAAGCGCGTGACGGCGGTCCAGTTTTCTCCTGACGGAACCCACCTTGTGGTTGGCGCCCAAGGGCTCAAAGGCACCCAGCCGACGGCCCGCCTCCTTCGTGTGAAGGACGGTGAGGTGGTGCGGACGCTCGACCATGGATCCGTGCTGGACGCCTTCTCCTTCAGTGCGGACGGGTCCTGGCTGGCTTGTGGTGGCCTTGACCCCGTGACCCTTGTCGTGCCCCTCTCCAACGACGAAGTGGAGGAACGTTCCGTGGACGTTGTCACCGGCAGCAAGGTGCTTGCGATGTCCCACGTGGACGACATGTTGGTCAGCGCCGGACGGGATGGCTGGCTGCGCATGGTGAATTTCGCCAGCGACGAACGATTCGAAGAGCAGGTCGATGGGACGATGATGCACCTCAACATGGCTGCCGATGGCTTGGAAGTAGGCATTGGCTACAAAGAGGGTCATTTTGAGGTCCGCTCCACCGATGACGGCTCGGTTGTCCGTCGGATGGACCTCGCCTCCGAGATGGCGCCGATCAGCATGACGCTGGTGCGTGGACAGCGCTTGGTGGAGGGTGTCGGCGAGGCACTTCCTCAGGTGTTTAACGAAATCAAGCAGGGCGGGTTCGAACTCGGCGAGCCTTGCGTGAAGGCGCACGACGACGTGTGGCACCTCGTGGTCACCTCAGCCTGGTCCTGGGCTTGACGTGCGTAAGGCCCGCGGCTTTCGTTTGCTGCGTTGCCCGCTTGGAATCCCTGGTTGTCGTCCGTCCGGACCGTGACGCGACCATCGAACGTCGCTGAGCACGAAAACTTCGGCGAATCCGCTGCTCCGTTCGACGGAATGGCTATGTGTGGGAGGGAGGGTTTGCGGTCATGGTGGAAATCCAGTCCATGGTTCCCATCGCTGCGGTGGTGGACCTTGTCTTGGGCATCGCCACGCTTTCCATCATTTCGAGGAGCCAAGATGTCTCGGCCAACAACAGGATTGTTGGATGCACCTTGGGGTGGATCTTGATTTTCCTTGGACTCAGTTATATCATGACGTCTGTGCTTGAATTCAGGTACGGCGCTTTGTCGGATTTCTCCTCCGTTGACACCAGCAAAGTGGGTGGGACCTTCGCGTTCACCGCCAAGAACCTCTTGTTGTCTTCATCCTACATGCTGATGGTGCTTCTGCCCTTCTTCTTCCCCTTCCGTCTCATCAACAGGGATTGGGACATCTGGCTCTTGTTGGGGGGGGTTTGCTTGGCCTCCGTGGCGTTCACCGCCCTGCACCTGATGACCGATTTCATGCACTTCCAGGTGGAAAGTTTGCTCTTTATTCCGGGGTATGTCATTCTCATTTCGATGTACCTTCGCTTCACCATCACCGAGGTGCGTGACAAGGATGAACGCCTTCGGAAAATTTCGGTCGTGGTCGGTTTGCTGCTCATCGGCATTTACGGAGAGGCCATGACGTATTGGCTCTCGCAAGTCCTTTCCATCAACGACATCTTCTTCCAACGGCAAACGATTCAGACGGCCCAGAACATCTCCATCGCTTCCTGGGGAGGGACCAACTTGCGATTGACCCTCGGCGCCGGTGCAATGTTGGTGCTGTGCTCCGCTGAAGCATGGCGTTTGGTCAAAATCGGCGTTTCGCCCTTCGGCGTGATGACGTTCGTCATTTTCCTCGTCGGTTTCATCGCGGGTTTGGCCGACATCGCCGTCCTTGACGTGGTGCGCAGCTGCTACGAAACGCAATGTGAATCCTTCCCTGCGGCCTACAGCACTTGGTACGACTTCACGTCCGAGGCCCTTGTGTACCTCTACACTCCGATTTTGTTCATGTTCATCCTCTTACACTACGACATCGTCGACACTAAGCGTGATGAAAACCGATGGCTCATTCGTATCATTGTCATCTTGATGTTGTTGATCGTGTCTTCGACCATCCTGGAACTCATCCAGTCCTTCCTCCCCATTCCCGACATGATTTCCTCGGCCGCTCTGGCCATTGTGCTTGGTGTCTTCATCGGCTGGGAGGAGCGTATCGTGAACAGCCTTATCGACGATTCAGCCTCCATCAAAGAGACCGTGCCGGACTTCGCACGTCCGGAAATGGAAGCTCACATTGCTTCTCCTCGGCTTTTCAACATCGTGTTCGGTGGAGTGACGGTGTTCATTCTCATCATTTCACTGCTCTTTACAGGTTTGGGGGTGTTGGGTGGATGAGTAAGGAAGAACCACCACAGATGCGCAGTTTGCTGGTGACTCACGAATCGCGCGTCCCAACCGTCGTGGCTTTGCTCGCTACGGTGGTGATGATGTCGGTGGCCATGGTGGACTTTGTCGGCGACCTGCAGGCCACCGATGAATTCACCTCGGGCAACCCTGAATGGAATCTCTCTTTTGATACCCAAAACTACACTATGCAAGCCGTTGAAACCCTCCAAGATGACGAGGTAAGGAACCTGCTATTCGACTTATCAGAAATCAGCATTCCCGAGGGTTTCGCCATCGGTTCTATCGACATTGTCATCACGTCGGAAGAAGAAGGAGGCGTCTCCGTACAGTGCGATTCCGTCGCAGGAGACATCATCGAAAATGACTTGACGGCGCAATGGAATGACCCGGTCAGCAACCTCTCCGGCCAGGATAGCAGTTGCATGCCGATCGACCTCCATTTGCGGGTCTACCCGAATTTTGATGGACAATCCACCACTATCTCAGCGGTTAACGAATTCCAGGCTTTACAACCCTGGACCGAAACGGGCTGGGGGGTTGGTGTGCTTTCGGTAGACCTCGAACTTGACGTTAATACCCCGCTTGGTTTTGTCGACCCGATTAGCCAAGACACAGACGAAGAGATTACCGTAGATGTCACGGTCATCATGTTCAAGGCCAACATTTCGCCCCTCGAGTGAAACACGCCGCCGTCCTACTCGTCCCTACCCATGTATTGTATATGGATTAAAGAGGACCCCTTGCATACACCTGCTCCATTATCAAACTTCATCTGGACAATAATCAAGATGATTTAGAGAACTTGCTCAGGAACTCCCATACCATTGTTGAGGTAGGAACTCCTGTCGGATTTGCCCCCCCTCTACCCGGTTGGGTGACGGGATCGTCATGCTCATAGGGGT
>DUHU01000196.1 GCA_013330765.1 Candidatus Poseidoniaceae archaeon
AGTTCGAATCTCCGTCCGTGCTCCTCACCCCTTTCAAGCGTGGCTTAGCCATGCCTGACGCACGCACATTTGAAGACCGGAAGCGCGTCGTTCACCCATCCGTCCTTGCGATGGATGACATGGAGATGGGACCATGCCTCGCCCGAACCCGGTGTTTTCAGACGTCGGTCGTGGCTTTGCCGCCTACCTTGCCCCTCCTCCCCCTGACGTGATTCGTTTCACGGTCGGTCAGCCGGATTACCTCACGCCTGAGCCCGTGGTGGAGGAAGCCGTCAAAGCCCTTCGTGGCGGAGCGCACGCCTACACCCGAACCCAAGGCAGTCCGTCGCTGTGTGCCGCGGTTGCGTCCCACTTGGAGGGCTACGGCATTCCTGCCGTGGCTGACGATGTGGTGGTCACGCCCGGATGCAAGCAAGCGGTCCTCTACGCTCTGATTACCACCCTCGAAGCCGGTGATGAGGTGCTCCTGCTCTCACCTGCATGGCCCTCTTACGACGGCATGGTGCAGATTGCCGGGGGCCGTCCCGTCCACGTTCCCGTGCGTCGCGAGGATTACCATCCGGACCTTGCGGCCATGCGCGAAGCCATCACCCCGGCCACCAAGGCCATCCTGCTCAACTCACCAAACAATCCGACTGGGGCGGTCTACACCCGTGAGGAAGTGAAGGGCATCGTAGCCCTTGCCGTCGAACATGACCTCTGGATCATCGACGACATGATCTACGCCCCGCTGGCCTTCACCGAGGAGGGATACGCCTCTCCAGCCTCAGTTCCCGGTGGAGCAGAGCGCACCGTGACCGTCGGCGGTTGGTCCAAGGGTTGGGCCATGACGGGGTGGCGGCTTGGATGGATCACGGGTCCTCATGACCTCATGCAAGCGGTGATGACGCTGAACACCAGCGCGTCCACGCACGTGCCGACCTTCCTGATGCCTGCGGCAGAACTGGCCTTGGGCCTCGAAGCGGAGGTCAAAGCCATGGCAAATTCGTTCTCTGCCCGGCGTATCCTCTTCCACGAAGGTTTGCAGCGCCTGCCTGGTGTCCACGCACCGATGCCGGAAGGCGCCTTCTACGCCTTGGCCGACATCACGGGAACCGGCATGGACGACGTCACATTCGCTAACCGCGCCCTCGAAGAAGCGCGTGTTGCGGTCATTCCCGGCTCATTGATGGCCGGCGGCGAAGGGCTCATTCGCATGTCCTACGCCACCGACGAAGCGTCGATCGCCGAAGGCATGCAACGCCTGCAGACGTGGTTGGAAAGTCTCTGAGCGCATTGTTCAGCGGTTTCGCTTCCCTTTGCCCTTCCCGCCTTTCCCCTTCGCAGGGCGGCGGTGGCGTCCATCGTCTTCCCAAGCCCGGGAATTGCGGGCCCTTCGGTCTTGCTGGTCGACCCAAGCGTCGCCTGCGTCGGAGCGCGAGGGGCGATCGAGATGGTCCGGCATGTCGGCGAACGATTCGATGGTCAACCGGAGTCCCCCAAGTTCGTCCTGCAGTTGGCGAACGTTTTCCCCGCCCTTGCCGATCAAAGGTGCAACCATGTGCTTGGGTGCGTAAATGGTGGCGGTCACGTCACTCGTGAAATCGATGGTGCAATCCACGCCAACCCATTGGCGGATGTTGTGGGCGAGTTGGGCCTTGGCCAATTTCCGCATCGGAGACTCATGCCCTTGCGGCCCACCGACCGGCACGACGGCGATCTCCTGGCCAAAGGCGAACATTTCGTGGGTCACTTGCCCGTCGGGGAAGGTGCACACCTCAATGACCGGCCGGGCCAATTCCTCTTGCATCCCGGAAGGTGGTTTCACGGTCATCTTCAGCTCAAGCACCTGAGCGATTTGTCCCTGTTCAACGTGAATGATGGTGTCCAAAACTTGGCTGACCAGGCCAAGTTCAACCTTCCCGATGAGGCGCTGCACAGCTTCCAGCGCGGAGTTGGCGTGCGTGACGCCAAGCAGGCCAACGCCGGCAAGACGGACGTCCGCGAAGATTTCGAAATCGCGAGCGCGGCGCACTTCGTCGAAGATGACGAAGTCCGGGCGAACGAGGAAAATGATCTCCGCGGTCTTCTCCAAGTCGCCTTCCAGTGGCGCGTATTGCGTGATGCGGTCGGCGAGTTGGAGGTCGCGAGGCGCTTCCATGGTCTTGACCATCGCCCCCACGTTGCGATCGAGATGGCCTGCGATGGCTTGGGCCAGCGTGGTTTTTCCTGAACCTGGGCGGCCGGAGATGAACACGCCGCGATGATGGTCCGACAAACGGTCGATGAGGCGCTGGTCGAGGTCGTAGGCCTCAATTTCCAAGCGGGCCACGGGCCTGACGATGGTGATCTCGTGGGCGTCGGCGAAGGGCGGCCACGCCATCGTGATGCGAAGGTCGCCCAATTGGATGACCTGGCAACCCTTCCGGTCGATTTCGAGGAAGCAATCGCTGCGATCGTCGTTCGCGTCCACCAAATCGCGGAAATTGTCCATCAACTCGGACATCTGTGGCGTCGCCCACGCCTCCTCAACGCCTTCGACTTCACCAAGGCGAAGTTCGGAGATGTGCCCTGCTTTGGTCCGGGGGAGGCAACCCGCCTTGAGGAACAGCGTGGACACCTGTTCGGTCAACAAAACGTCCACGGAAGCGGGGAGGGCCGGATGGTCTCCGTGGGTGGCCATGGCTCAAGGGAGGGGCTTCACCCCTTCACCCTTCGCCGTGCTCAGACCTTGGCGTTGGGTTCCATCCACAGGTACGTGGCGTAACCGAGCCCCACCGTGGCGAGCATCGTCAACGCGGATTCGGCCATGGGGTAGCCAAGGCTGTTGACCATCCAGAGCGTTGAGACCATGCCCACCAAAAAGGCCCCAAGGTGGCCGAGAAGGGTGCCAATGCGCAGATCGATGGCCCCGTCAAGCGGGGAGGATTCAGTGATGGCCCAAACGATGGCCGTCACGGCGCAAGCCGCGATGAGGGCGAGCATGCCGGTCATCATCGTGCCGTCAAGCCACCACACGGCCAGTCCAACGATTCCTGAGAGCCCGAACATGCGGCTCACGGTGCGCATCGAGAGGGACATGGTTCCCGCACTCGACGTCGATTCTTGAAGCCTCGCGCGCCTCGCGGCCGGGCGGCTTGATGAGGAAGGGCGCGTTCGGAGGGTCATGGAGGGGCCTCGGCTGCGTCGACCGTTGACGTCCGTGCCGCCCTTGCCGGCCAACGCCATGGACGGCGCAAAGGCCGTGTTGGAAAGCGCACGCCTGTTTCGCTACGGAGAACACGTGCCCGAAGGCACGTGGGTGGCCCGGCTGGAGCGTGCCTTTGCCGACCACTTTGGCACCCGCTTTGCCGTCGCGGTGAACTCGGGCGGGTCGGCCATGTTCCTCGCGTTGCGTTCTGCGGGCGTGGAGGCCGGCGACGTGGTCTTGCTCAACGCCTTCACCCTCGCTCCTGTGCCTGGCGCCATCGAACATCTTGGAGCCAGGGTGGTGCTGGTGGACGTGGACGAGAACCTTCTCGTGGACCTTGAAGACCTCGAAGCGGCCATCGTCGAGCATCGACCGAAGGCCTTCCTGCTCTCCCACATGCGAGGTCACGTCGCCGACATGGCTGGTGTGGTGGCCCTGTGCGAAGCCCATGGCGTCTTGCTCGTCGAAGACTGTGCCCACACGTTGGGAGCAAGTTTTGGCGGTCGACCGACGGGGCTCTTTGGGAAGGCCGGGTGCTTCAGTTTGCAAACCTGGAAGCAGATCAACGCCGGTGAAGGTGGCGTCATCGTCACCGACGACGAGGACCTCGCCGCCCGCGCCATTCTCGCTTCAGGGGCGTACATGCTCCACGCTCAACACGGAACCCCTCCTTCCGAGGAAGCCATCCAACGGTGGGCGCCCCACACGCCAAACTGCTCCATGCGGCTCAACGAATTGGCTGCAGCCATCGCGCTTCCACAGTTGGCGAGCCTTGAGGAGCGAAACGCGGCATGGCGGGCCATCTACCGGCGGTTGGAAGCGGGTCTTGCCGGCCTGCCCAACCTTCGCATTCCCCAGACCTTGCCCGACGTGGTCCATGCACCGACGTCCTTCCAATTCCTAGCCGCCCTCCCTGCTGAGGACCTTGAGGCTCGGCTGGCCATCTGCGCAGAACGCGGGGTACCGATCAAATGGTTCGGCCGGCAGCACGCCACCGGTTTCACCAGCGTGCACCGTCACTGGGGCTACGTTGAGGCAAGGCCGCTGCCGAAGGGGGACGCTGTATTGGCCGGACTGTGCGACATCCGCCTTCCAAGTGACCTCACCGAGGAGGAAGTGGCCACCGTCGTGGCCGTCGTCCGTTTGGCGTTCGGTCACTGACGGTCCGTATCTGGCGCCGCGCCAGCACCGTCGTCGTCGGGCCTTTCGCGATCTTCGTCGCCCGATTTGTTGTCGTCCTGACGGTCACCGTCGTCAGAGGTGGATTTGCCGTCGTCGTCGGGCCTTTCGCGATCCTCAGACGTGGATTTGCCGTCGTCACCCTTTGCTTCGCGGTCGTCCTCTTTGGCCTCTTCTTCCTCTACGTCTCCGTACCGGATGGTATAGTAGTCGGGCCAAACGCGGTCAAGTTCAACCGAATCGGAGAGGTTGAGCGTCGTGAGGTTCGTGGCGGTCACGCCACCGGCGGAGAGTGCGACAACAAAATTGCCCATGAAGATGGATCGGCGAACTTGCGTCTCGCCGCCCCACCATCGTTCATCGTCACCGTCGTAGAACAACGAATGATCGACCGTTCCGTAGGAGGACAGGGTGCCTGAGGTCTCGTTCACCTCGACCAGCATCAGCTTGGAAACGTATTCGTAATTCCATTGGTAATCGCCGGACGCATCCGTCCAACTGGTGTAACGGTAGGTGGACAGCGGTACGGCGAGCAGCCCCTTTGGAGCCCAGTATTGGAAGGCTTTGTGCTCGTAGGTCGCTTCAGACCAGCCCCAACTCCAGCCTCCATCGGAGGCGTCCAACACCGGAGCGAGGTCGAGGTGGTCGGTTTGCGTCGGTGCCGTAGGGTCGCTGACGTCAAAGGTCTGAATTCGGGTCGTTGACCAGTCCAACCCGGTCCCGTCTGCGTTGGCCGGGGCCAGTCCAATCGTCAGCAGCATGCCTTCCGAGAGGGGGTGGATGTAGGTGGACACGCCAGGGACCTCCAACTCGCCCAACACGGTCGGGTTGGTTGGATCGCTCAAGTCGATGGTCCACAGCGGGTCGATTTGCTCGAAGGTGACCACGTACGCCATGTCGTCGGTGAACCGCGCCGACCAGATGCGCTCGCCTTCTGCAAGGCCCCCGACGTGGCCGATTTGTCGGAGGATTTGATCGCCGGTCTCGAGGTCTGCAGCACGCTCCAAGGTCACGACGTGGCTGACCATCGGCTCTGGGTTTTCCATCCACCAGCGGCCCCATTGGCCGGTCGTGGTGGCCACGCGGACCACGCCTTCATGCTCGGAAAGCGAGAACTGATCCAGCACGGTGCCGTTGACTCGGCCCGAGCCGGTGTAGAGGGTCGTGCCTGGGTTGCTGATGTCGAAGGTGTGGAGGTTGGTCGACTCGTCAGCGCCATCGTTGCCCCAGAACCACCATCCAGAGAACGAGGGTTCAGCGACGATCAACACGTCCTCAGAAGCATAGACCAGCGGGGAGTTGCCGACGATGTGATCGGCCTCAAACTCGAGGGTCGGCGTGGCCAAATCAAGCGTGAAGATGCTGGTGAAACCACGGTTCATGCCCTCTTCAGGTGCTGAGAAATCGGCGCATTCGTCGTCGGACATGTGATGCGTCACAATGCCGTTGTCGGTGCGCTCATGCACTTGTGGGAGAAGGTCTTCGAGCGCCAGGCCGTCGATGACCTCGCGGTTGCTCTCGATGGCTTCCCACGCGGCTTGTTCACGGAGTTGGCGGCGAAGCGGGTCCTCGTAGTCAAGGCGATAGTAGCCGTCGGGCAGGTCAAGCCAGGACGTCAACCCAGGGACATCCATCCATGCGTGGGTCACGGCGCGGATGCTTCCGTTGACTTCGCGCGCGGTGGAATACCAGCCTTCCATGTACAATTCACGCTCCACTTCAGGCGCGGTGCGGTCGTCCATGTCGTACACGGTGAACTTCGTCAGCGTCGAGGTGCGCCAGTAGCCGTAGTCACCGCCCCAGCCCATGGCATCGGACAAGGGGTCTGCGCTGCGGAGGTTCCAGGACGAGACGGTGGAGATGACCACCAAGCGATCGCCGTCGAGCAGCATCGCTTGCGGAGAGCCTTCCACGGTCACGTTGGCCACCAATTCAAGCGCCCCAAATTCGGGGATGGCGATGACGTGGAGGGTTTGGCCGTTCAGGTAGAAAATGTGGTAGC
>DUHU01000261.1 GCA_013330765.1 Candidatus Poseidoniaceae archaeon
CCGTCATGGCCCGCGCCGCAGCGGGGTACATCGAGGAAGGTCGTGTCACGGCGGTGCTGTTGCCGACGAGCCTGCACGGATGGACCGGCCCGGTCGGCCTTTGGGTGCTCTGGACCACCGTGCGTCATGGCCGCCGGGCCTTGGCCGCCATGGATGCCAAAGAAAGCATGGCTCCGGCCCGAACGAGGCACGGTCGGGCGGCAGACCTGATGCTCGTTCTGGTGGGCATTCATGCCTTTCTCGGTTTTCTCTACACCTTTGCCGTGCTCTCGTGACTGTTCAGAACATGGCTTGAAAAAGACCCGGAGGTGCGGACCGCCATGGAAAGCGGCTCTGACCCGTCGGTGTTCGAAGACCGCCTCCTCTACAAGCTCGGCCTGTTCACCCACGACCGAGCAAAAATGGTGCTCGCGGTTGGGCTTGTGTTCACCCTCGGGCTGGCCTCGATGATGGTCTTCGTCGAGCCGGATTGGGCCGAGTCATTTGGTGAGGGCGACCTGGAATCAAGCGAGGTGTTCAGGTCCCTTGGTGCAGATTTTGGTGATCCCGACGCCGAGAACACGGAGACCTTCTACATCCTTGTCCACCACCCCAACGGATCACCAAGCGACACCGACATCGTCGCTGCCGTGAACAACGTCGTCGCCCATCTGGAAGACGACGACACGGTGCATGTGGTGCGGGCATGGGAGGTCGACGAGGCCAACCGGAGCGCTCATGTCTCCGACGACGGCGAATGGTCCCGCTCCTCTGTGCAAATCACCCAAGGACGGAGCGAGGCGAAAGCCCTGCTCAAGGAACATTGGAAGGACATGGAACAAGCCATTCATGACGCAGGCATGCACCTCGAGGACGAGGGCGAGGTGACGGCGTACATTGCAGGACCCTTGGCCACCGACGCGACCTTTGATTTGCGGCTCAAGGACGACCTGATCAAGGCAGAACTCGGCTCAGCTCCTTTGGTGGCCGCCGTTCTGCTCATCGTCTTCGGCTCACTCGTGGCGGCCGCCCTTCCCCTTGGCATCGGCATCTTGACCGTCATCAGCGCATTCGGGGTGACGATTTGGTTGTCCACCCTCGACGGTGCGAACGTCAACAACTTCGCGGGGAACATCATCACGCTCCTCGGGTTGGGCGTGTCCATCGATTATTCCCTCTTCGTGGTGTACCGTTACCGTGAGGAGAAGGCCAACGGCCACGACATCCGAACGGCCTTGGCCGTAACGTCGGCCACCGCAGGTCGTGCCGTGTTCTACTCTGGAATCACCGTCGCCATCGGCCTGACGGGTCTGTTGTTTTTCGAGAACACCGGTGCGCCCTCGCTCGGCATCGGCGGCACGTTGGCCGTCACCTTGGCGATGTTGACGTCGGTGATCATGCTCCCTGCTTTCCTCGCCGTGCTTGGCGACAACATCGACCGGTTCCGTGTGCCCTTTGGCATGAACCAAACCGTCTCCGAAGACGGCTTCTGGGCGTGGATCGCCAACTCGGTCATGGCCAAGCCCGTCGCCGTGCTGGTGCCCATCCTCATCCTGCTCCTCGGTGCGGGTGCACCCTTCCTCAACGCGGAATGGGGCGTCACCAGCATCCGTTCGCTGCCTCCCGATGACATGTCGCGCAACGGACTGGAAGAGATGGAAGTCATCTGGGCTGGAGCCTCGGACAAATCCCTGTTCCTCACCTACGATGCAGCAGCACACCCCCTCGACGAGGACCAACTTCGCCACGTCCATGCGTTGGGTTTGACGTTCTTGGAACGGGACGACGTTGAGCACGTGTTTGCTCCGGGATATTTCGACCCCAACATGACCGCAGACGAGGTGGTCCAGTTTTGGTCCACGCCCGCGGAGTTCCTGACGCCAGAACAAGCAGGACAGCGTGAAGCGTTACGCACTGGGTTCATCAGCGCCGACAACGCTTCCACCTTCATCCAACTGACCTTGGTCGACGATTGGAACAGCAAAGAAGCCCTTGAGGCCGTCCGCGATCTCCGCGACGATCGCGACGGCGGCGAATGGGACGCATTCAACGGAGTGGCCCCCTTGGTCGGTGGCCTTGCGGCCTACAACCTCGACGTGGTCGACGCCGTAGCCGAAAATCTGCCCGTTTCGATGGCGTACATTTTCTTCGCGACCTGTCTTATTCTGTTCATCCAGGTTCGCTCCGTCATCATCCCGATCAAGGCCGTGGTGATGAACATCCTGAGCGTCACGGCCACCTTTGGCATGCTCGTGTTCATCTTCCAAGAAGGCGGTCTTGGACTCGACGGATTGATGAATTTCACACCGGAACCCATCGACCCAACGACGCCCGTGATGTTGTTCTGCATCGTGTTTGGTCTTTCGATGGACTACGAAGTGCTGATGCTCTCACGGATCCACGAAGAATGGGAACGCACCGGTGACAACACGCTCGCTGTTGCCAACGGCCTCCAGAAGACGGGGCGCCTCATCACGGCTGCTGCGGCCATCATGGTCGTTGTGTTCAGTGCGCAAATCTTTGCCTCTGTGGCCATCATCAAGATGTTCGGATTGGGCCTCGCCTTGGCCATTTTCGTCGACGCGACCTTGGTTCGGGCGCTGGTGGTTCCTGCCACCATGCGGCTGATGGGCCCGCTCAACTGGTGGTCGCCCAAGTGGATGGGTGGCGGTTCTTCTCCGAGCAAGCGCGAAGAGGAGTGATCACTCCAGACTGGGAAGCGAGGCCCACAACGCGAGCCAGTGGGTCAAGTTCCGCTCAACGTCCTCGGCCTCAACGGGGCGGTCCACCGCCATGCCGGCGTCGTTGATGGCTTGAACACGGCATCCACATGCGTTGGCATGGCCGCCGCCGGTCTCGTCGAGCGACGTCGCCAGGCGGGACAAATCCACCCTCCGGCGGCCTTCAAAGAAGGAGTTGGCATAGAAACTCGCGGACAAAGGCGGCCGGTCGTCACGCTCAACGGCCCCGTCCACGTGCCCATGAATCACGCAGCATGCGTCCGCATCTTCGCCCACATGCGCCGTCACGAGGTAGCCGCTGGCTCGCTGTGGCAAGCCGTCCATTCTGCAGATGGCGAGTCGGTCCACCACCGTGGTGCGTGCCTGCACCGCTTCGATGGCAGCGTTCCGGTCCTCGGCCGCGGCCGCCAAACGTTCAGCCACCTGTGGGTCGTCCACCAAGTCGGCCGCGGTGGTGCCAGAAACAAGCAGGTTCAGCACGTGGTGCATGAAGTCTGCATGCCCCGTGCCCAGACACCGCGCCAAACGCACCAAAGGTCCGTCGGCCAAGAAGACGTCGCGGTCGATGCCGCCCGAATCGATGGCGTCCACAAAGGGCATGAGGTCCGCCAAGTGTTCGAGGTCGTTGACGGGAGCCACAAGGTTGTGAGCAACCCTGGCCGCCGAGGGTTCTGCTGCCCAATCCAGGCGTCCACCAGCCGCCTCAAACGTGGCCGCTTCGACGTCGTTCGGACGGTTGGTCAAGTGATGATCAACGTACCACCCGCACGCGGGATGGAAAGGCAGGTCGACGATGGCCGTCCCACGGTCGATGACCTCGTCGAGGTGCCCGCTTCGAATCAAAGCGGGATGGGCAAAAATGACCTCCGCGCCCGGAAGCACGCGCTGCAAGATGGCGGCTGCACAGAGACCGTCGAGGTCCGCGTCCGCCACGATGCGGCCGACCTCAGGAAAGCTGGCTTGCACCATGCCTCTGCCGGTTGATGGGGGGCCATCAAGGTGCCGTGGGGCAGCAAAGCACATCAGGACCTCGTCGTTGGGTGATGCATGGAGACCTCGTGTGGCGTGGTGTTGGTCAACCTTGGAGCGGTGCTCTTGCTCCAATACCCGCAAGGTCACTGGGATTTCCCCAAGGGCCACATCGAAGCGAGCGATGCGGGTCACAAGGCCACCGTACGACGGGAAGTTCGGGAAGAAACAGGCATCGTGGACGTTGCCTTCGTGGATGGCTTTCATCGGCGCACGTTCTACACCTACATCCACAAGGGTCGAACCGTGGAAAAGGAAGTCCATTGGTACCTCGCCGAAACGGAAGCCCTCGAAGTGGTGCTCTCGCGGGAACACCGGGGGCATTTGTGGCTGGATTGGGACGCCGCTGCGTCTCAATTGACGC
>DUHU01000253.1 GCA_013330765.1 Candidatus Poseidoniaceae archaeon
TTCGTCAGCATGACAGGGGTCAAGGCAAGGCCACGGCGTAGACGCCGCCTGCCCAACTGGACACGAGCACGGCTCCGTCCTCCGCCACCCCCAAACCCACGATCAGGAAGTTGGTCGTGGCGATGTGCGTCTCTACGATGCCCTCAGGACCAACGTGCGCCACCCAGACATCACCAGAGCAGAAATCACCGTAGAGGAAACCACCGGTCGGCACCAAAGCGGAGGGCTCCACCCAAGGGCCGCCGAGGATCGAACAGCGCCCGGCATCGTGGCTGTAGGTCAGCACCGGGTCGGTCATGCCGGCCTCCGGTTCTGTGAGCGGTGTGTCGCACGAGGCTTCCGAGGTGAAGGGCATCTGGCCTTCGCGTTGGCTCCAGCCAAAGTTGGTGGGGGCGTTCCATGCAGCGAGATGATTGACCTCTTCCCAGCACCGCTGTCCAACGTCCGCAATCCACAAACCGCCGGTCGGGTCGAGGGCCATCCTGAATGGATTTCGAAGCCCATGGTGAAGCACCAAGGCGTCACGGTCCTCCGAGCCGTTGCCCACCGCCGACACGCTGCCGTTGGTCAGAGCGAAGTGAATCACGGTCCCAAGGAGGCTCGACGCGTTCTGTCCATGTCCATTTGGATCGCCTGAACCCCCCCCGTCCCCCAAGGACATCAGAAAGGTCCCGTCCAAAGTCTGGTGAAGGTCGGCCCCGTTGTGGTTTCGCTTGACCTGGGGAACACGAAGGAGCACCTCAGGGATCGCATCAAGACCTTCGTCAAGGCTGAGACGACCCAGGATCACGTCGGAGACGTGCGAAGGGTCGCATGGACCCGCTTCAACATAGACGATGAGGACTTCAGTCGTGTTGTCCAAACCGCTCAAAGGCTCCAATGCGAGGAGGCCTTGCTCGTTGTGGCAGGTGCTTACCGACGTTGTCAGGTTGACCACGGTTTGCATGCCTCTGGCGTCCCAGCGAGCGATCGTTCCGTCGAGCAGGGTCACAAAGACGTCCGAACCCACGGTGTCGTAATCCACGACAGCCGCGGTGGTGTTCAGGCGTTGTTCACACGTGAGGTTGGTGGGTTGCGTCAGGACGCATTCGTTGACGTCGATCGGTTCTGGCCACACGAAAGAAGGGGTTGTTTCCTCTTCCGCTCCTCCCAAACATCCGCTCAACGCTGGAAGGGCCACCAGCAACGCCAGGAAAAAGGCGCGCATGTGGCTCCCTCAGTGAAAATTCGAACTCAGTTGGCGACTTTCTCGTTGAAGTAGGCTTCAATCCCGGGAACGTCTTCGATGGCGTCACCGTACGTTCCAAGGTGGGACTCGGTGTCGATGATGGTGAATCCGGGGGTGCTGAAGACGGCATCAAGGATGTCCAAATCGGATTGGCTACCACCGGCGTCTGCTTCGAGGCTCATGGTGCGGAGGGCTTCCTGCAATGCGGCCACCTGTGCCGCATCCATGTAGGCTGGGTTGAACATCACAGGATGGCTGGGCGCTCGCCCGAATCCGTCGCCGCCGTTCGCGCTGTAGTTCACGCCGTGGAAATCCGCGGTGCTGTCGAAGTCACCTTCGAAGCACCAGTCTTCTGGAGATTCGCCGCAGTAATCGGGAACGGTCGGGTCCTTGGCGAAGGAGATGTAGTCGGTCGCATCGCCGGTGCTGTGTTCAGCCAAGCAGCGGAGGGAACCGATGTACTTGTGATAGGGCGTGCCGCTGGAGGGAATGGACGAATCCTCGGAGAAGTGGTTGCGGACCGTGTCGGTCAAGGAATCAATCGTGTCAGGGTCACCGACCACTTCGACGTAGCCGTTGCTGATCATGAAACCCATTGGAAGCAGCATTCCGGAGCTGCCCAGGGCAGAGGTGTGGCACGACACCTTGCCTTCCATCAGGGCGAAGGGGTCGGTGTCAGGGTCATCGTCAAGATCGGCCTGAGCGATGTCCGAATCCACGTGGACCCATGCGATCGCCTTGTAGAAGGGACGACCGTCTGCCTTCTGTTCCGCAGCGAGAACTTCGAGCCCATGGGTTTGCCAACTGAGCCATGCAGCTCCGCCGTCCATGAATCCGATGTCAGCGTGCCCGAACCGCAGGGCTTCGATGGCGCCTGCAGCACTGGTCACGGGGTAAATCTCAACCTCCATGTCCAGAAGTTCAGCGAGACGGTCAGCAAACTCCTGGGGGTTCTCTTCCGTGTTCTGATACTCTTCTTTGGTTTCGAAGGCGATCGTCAAGCAGTTGTCTTGGTCTTCGCAGGTTGGGAAGCTCACCGAACTGGAGAGGCATCCCGAAAGCCCTGCTGAAACCATGACGAGGCACATCAAGAGGGCGTGAACGGCGGGAAGGGTGGCGCGAAACATGGGCTGCCCACAGGAGGTCTCTTTTTAGGAATTGCGAAATATCCTGCTTTTCGTCCATCCTTAACCAAGTTACTAAGATGGCTTTTCTAATTTTTAGGGTAGACGAAAGATTATATTCAAATGGCGGGTCGGCCCGACCATGACGAAGACACTTCGTGCACTTGCCTTGACCCTGACTTTGCTGCTGGCATCCCTCGCGGGTTGCGTTGCGGAGGAAGATACGACCGAAGAAACAACGGAAGACGCCAAGCCTGAGTTCTTGGACGCCTCCGACGCGGGGTACACCTACGCCTCGAACGTGGACAACCATCGTTCGCTGATGCAGGACCTCTGCGACATCAAGACCGCAGCCAGCGAAAGCGACTGGGACACGGCCACCATGATTTACATGAACGGCAAGAACGCCGAGAAGGACGACGGTTCCTTCCGCACGCTCGCTGGATTCGCAGCCGCCTCCGGCAAGAACCACAACTACGACGCATACCACGGCATGGACGGCGCCATCGGCGCCCACATCATGTCGGCGCTCAACGGTGACGGCGACTTCGCCGGCACCTCGGACACCGTCCGCTACCAAGGCATCGCCAAGCTGACCGTCAACATGGGCATGGTCGGCTACACGATCCACGAGATCAACTCCGCTGTTGCCAAGGCTGACGCCGGCAACATCGACGACGACACCGGTGCACCTCACAACTGGGACG
>DUHU01000154.1:0-255 GCA_013330765.1 Candidatus Poseidoniaceae archaeon
ACGTGGCGGAAATTCTCGTGGCCTCAGGTGTCGCAGAAGCTGCTGAACTCTGAGCCGAAATGAGCAGGAGAATCCTGCCACTCCCTTGGCTGAAAGGTGAACGGCGGTTGCACCGTCCTTGAACAGGCAAAGGTTCGGCGAGGCCGAATTCAGTTGACGCTGCGCATCGAAATCTCGATGCTGACCGTGTCAGGGATGTCGATCCGGGCGACGTTGCGGAGTGCAGACTCGTCCTTTCCGGAGGTGATGTCCATC
>DUHU01000154.1:552-6467 GCA_013330765.1 Candidatus Poseidoniaceae archaeon
TCCTTTCCGGAGGTGATGTCCATCTCAAGCAAACGCTTGTGGACACGCATCTCGTAGTGATCGTAGGTCTCGCTGCCTTCACCGTCAGGTGCTCGGCGAACGGGGACGACCAAGCGACGCGTGGGCAGAGGGATCGGACCGCGCAGGCGCACGCCACCGGAGTCGCAAATCAACTTGATTTGGTGAGCGACTTGATCGATGTCCCGGTGGTTCTCACCGGTCAACTTGATCACGGTGACCGCAGCCATCGACGACCCTCCTCAATTCACGCCTCGTTTGAGGCTCACTTCTTCTCGACCTTGAGGCAGACGCCAGCAGCGACGGTCTTGCCCATGTCGCGGATGGCGAAACGGGAGAGTTCGGGGAAGGTCTCCATGGCTTCAATGGCCATCGGCTTGGTCGGCTGGAAGCGGATCAGGCAGGCGTCACCGGTCTTCAGGAAGGAGGGGTTGGCCTCCTTTCCGGCCTTGTTGGTCTTCTCAAGGAGTTCTTGGAAGCGCACGGCAACCTGAGCGGTGTGAGCGTGGAACACCGGGGTGTATCCGACCGAGACCGCCTTGGGGATGTCCATGAGCTGGATTTGACCGACGAAGGTCTCGTCGTGGCGCACGAAGGTGGGCTCGCTGTCGGAGTAACCGGCAACGTCGCCACGGCGGATGTCGGTGGCGGCGAGGCCACGGACGTTGAAACCGACGTTGTCGCCAGGCTCAGCCTTGTCCACCATGGTGTGGTGCATCTCGATCGACTTGACTTCAGCCGACTTCTGGCTGGGGTTGAAGACGACGGTCTTGCCGACGTTCAGAATGCCGGTCTCGACCTTGCCGACGGGCACGGTACCGATGCCGCCAATCTTGTAGACGTCCTGAATGGGCAGGCGGAGGGCCTTGTCCACAGGCTTGTCGGGCATGGCGGCTGCGTCGATGGCCTCGAAGAGGGTCGGTCCGTTGTACCATGGGCACTTGGTGGACTTCTCGTAGACGTTGTCGCCGTCAAGGCTGGACGCGGGGATGAAGGGGATGCGGTCGAGTTGACCGCCGAAGCCCGCCATCTTGAGGAGGTTGGACACCTCGGTCTTGGTGGCGTTGTACTTCTCTTCGGCCCAGTCGACACCGGAGATGTCCATCTTGTTGACGTGGACGATGAGTTCCTTCACACCGAGCACACGGGCCAGGAACGCGTGTTCCTTGGTCTGTGCGTTCACACCGTCGTTCGCCGCGCAGAGCAACACAGCGGTGTCGGCCTGAGAGGCGCCGGTGATCATGTTCTTCACGAAGTCACGGTGACCGGGCGCGTCGATGACGGTCCAGTAGTACTTGGGGGTGAAGAATTCCTTGTGAGCGACGTCGATGGTGATCCCACGCTCGCGCTCTTCCTTGAGTCCGTCCATCACGTAGGCGAGACCGAATCCGGCCTTGCCTTGTTCTGCGGCGAGCTTCTCGTTCTTCTCGATGACGTGTCCCTCGATGTGACCGGAGTCAAGGAGGAGACGACCAACGGTCGTCGACTTTCCGTGGTCAACGTGACCAACGAACACGATGTTGCGATGCGGCTTTTTCTTGTCTTCCCACTGCGATGCCATGGTAATACACTCCTGTGCGAATCGCCGACTGAACTCCCCTATTTGAACTCCACGCTGCCGTCGGCCGAGTCCCTGCAGCGAAGAAAACGCTCACTTGTACTCCAAAACGATGCGAAATTGTGTGACCTTGATGTCGTTCCAGCGGTCGTTGTGAATGGTCATCGTCCACTCGCCGTCGCCATGGGTCGTGTCCGTCATCAGGTAGGAGGACAAGGGCAGGCTCAAGCAGTAATCGTCACTGTCGCAGTCGTCGCCGTCCCGCTGATCGTCGCCGATTTCCGATGAATTCACGACCTCTTCGTTCTCTTCGTCGAAGACGTAGACCTCCAGGCGGTTGTTGTTCTGCTGCTGGCCGCCACCGACCACCCAATCGTCGTCCTGTTGTGGATAGGACAGTTCTGCGATGGCCTTTCGGATGGTGTTCCCGGAATCGCGGTCGTACACCACCGTCACGTCAAAATCAAGTTGTGCCGGACCAGCAGAACTGTTTCCACCCATCTCAAAGTCCGTCCATGTCCCTGCATAGTTGACGTGGATCTTGACCTCGTCCTTGCTGGTCATGCCCTTGCTGCTCTTGACGGTAAGGACCACTTCGTATTCGCCAGGGGCGACCGAGGTCCAATCCACGGTCTCTCCCTCAAGGTCGGCGTCGTTTTCCGAATCTCCGTCCCCGTCATCGTCCTCCGAGGGCGCAAGGTCCCAGCCCCACTCTGTGATGTAGTCGTCCGAGGTCGCCGCGTCGGAATCGCTCGCGTCGAGGGCCACCGTGGTCGTGGCGGAAATCGTTCGGTCCGACGTTTCCTTGTCGTCTTCGCAAATCCAAATCAGGATGTAGGAATTGGCCGTCACGTCTTCGCCAAGGCAATCGAACTCCGAGGAGGCGTCGAGGCTGATGGAGGCCGTGGGGGCTTCGGCCGAGGCTTCGACCACGTCCACGGTACGGGTGGCTTCTGCAGAGCGGACGCCATCGGAGATCGTGAGGATCACGGTGAAACTGCCAGCTGCACCAAAGGTCCACTCTGCGGTACGCCCTGTTGCATCCACGGTTCCGTTGCCGTCGAAATCCCAACGGTAGCTCAAGGAGCCGTCGTTCGGGAGGGAGCCGGAAGCGTCGAACGCGACCGTGTCACCGACACGGATGTTGTTCGCAGGAGACAGGGTAAAGACGGCGTCAATACCTGTTTCCTCAGCGCCTTCCGTCACGCAACCGGCCAGGCTTGAAGCCACCATCAACAGCATGAGGCTCGCCGCCACCGGCCATCGTCCCATAGGGAAAGGTGCCCGTCGCGCCGTCAAGAACCCTGTGCCCGGCAAGAGGGGTCAAAACGAGAACAAGGAGGTTTGTCGGCTGCCGCGCATCAAATCCTGTGCCGTCCATCCAAACGCCTCGGTGATGCGGCCGAGCGCAGCCGCGAGGCGTTCAGCGTAGAAACGCCCGTCGTAGCCGTCGACGCCTCCCTGTTCCTGTTCTTCGAGCCATGCAGCGACCTGCATCGGTCGACGGCTGGCGTCGGTCACGACGAAGGAGACCTTCATGCCGGAGGTGAACGGCAGACCGAGGTCGATGCGTTGCCGAGCAGCACGAACTTGCGCCATGCTGTCTGGGTTGGCGTAGGCCGATGCAAAATCCACGGTCCCGTCCTTTCGCACCTTCCCTTTGCAGGATTTTGCAAGGATGAGTCGGTCTGAATCCACCTTCTGCGCCTTCAAGGCCCCCACTTGTTCCAACGCATACGCCACGAGCGCGTCGCCTTCGTCGGCCAGGGCATGCTGCATCACGGTGTGCATGCTTTCGACGAGGAAGGCAAAGGAATCGGTGCGTTGGGTCTCATACCCACGGATCAACATCTCCTCCTTCGGCCACACCACCTGTCCAACGTAGCGCTTTTTTGCACCGTGGGAAAAGAAGACGGACAGGCCTTTTTCGAATTCCAACACGGCAGAATCGCGGCTGTACCGTTCGGCGAGGTCAAGCCCGAAGGCGACCATGGATTCCTTGGCTTCGTCCCACCGTGCGACCACGGCAGCCGCTTCGCCGTCGCCCTGTTGAGCCTCGTCGCGAGCGTGCTTGGGCACCGCGCCCGGTACATCGCCCTCAATGGGGGATTTGACGAAAATGGAATCGGTGTCCGAATACACCACGGGATGTCCTTGTGCTTCCAAGTCAGCGATGACGGCCTTGATGTTGTGACGGGCCCAAGCCGTGATCGACGAGCCGAGGTCGCGGTGCGTGAAGCGGTAAAACCCCGAAGCAAAGACACCGTAGAAGGAGTTCATGAGGATCTTCACCGCGTATTGCATGGCGTCGTGAAAGGCTTGCACGGCGCCGTCCTTCGCATCACGCATGCCCTGCTTGTGGAGGTCACGTTGAGCCATCAAATCTCGAAGCAGGAACGGGACGAGCCCCGTTCGGTGGTCCTCGCTCCAAAAGCGAACACCGGTCGGTGCGGTGTGGATGTCGTCCTCGCCGGAGGGCTGTTCCGGGTGAGCGGCGTCCACCCGAGTGGTGTAACAGATGTTGTGACCGATCATGATGCTTGGATACATGCTCTTGAAATCGAGGACGGCAATCCATGGATGCAAGCCTGCTTCGACGTCGTGCACGTAACCGCCCGTGATCTGGCCTTCCTTGGGTTCCGCACTCCCGGTCATCGGAACGGCGATGCCGGTCCTGTCGGCCCGTCGAATGACCAAGGAATCGATGAGTTGGCTCGTGCTTCCGTTGCTGGCCGTTTCGAACGCCACCTTGGCCACGGCAGCCACGGCTTCCTTCCTTCGAACGATTTGCAAGGATTGGAGGATGTCGAGCGGCAGTTCTGCGTCCCTGCGACAGTACTCGAGGACCACGTCGGGGCGAGCGGCCCACTCTTCGTCCATCCGAGAGGCATCCACGTCCATTTTCTGCCGTGCGGCATCCTCAGGAAACAACAGCGCGCTCACGAAAGCGAGGGTTTCACGCTGGGGACGCAAGGCCATCCTGGCTTGCCACCATGCGTCCATCACACAGCGCCCACCCAAGGTCCACGCGCGGGTGCTGGCACGTTTGGGTACGACGGAATCCCGTTGACGGCGAAGGTCCGATGCGTCCTGCGGGGTTCGTCCCCAGCCAAACATGGCCAGGCGCCGTTCTGTGTCTTTCCGACCCCCGAGGGCTTCGACCCGGTCGGCGATTCGCGGGAGGTCGAAATTGTCGATGTTGTAGCCGGTGATGATGTCGGGGTCCTGCTCGAGGATCAACGCGGTCATGCCTTCCAAAAGGGCGGTTTCGTCGTCCCGCCACGTGTGGACCTCGCGCGTTCCGGTTCCGAGGTCCTCCAACACCGCTGCTCCGCAAAGGATGCTGTTGTCGGCGATGCTGGTCTCCAAGTCAAATGAAAGCATGCGGAAGGGCACCGGAAAGGCATCGGTCGGCTGAAGGTCATCGATGGAGCAGTGCACGGTCAGGTCCACGGCATAGACCCCGCCACCTCCAGCGGCACGCACTCCGGCTTCCGCGGAAGCACCGTCCGAACGTCGCGCGACGACCTCGCCGGCCACGGCGATGTGCATGCCGAGATCGGCCTCGAGCAGCAAGCGATTGGTGAAGGGAATGTCGGCCGCAAACAACGACCATGCCCCCTCTAAGGAACGGCGGAGTTCGGGCACCATGAAGGGCTGATGCAATTCGATGCGCCAGACGGGTTTCCAGCCAAGGTCCGTCCACCGCAGCTCTGGCCCGCTTACGTCCCGAACCTGTTCGCGTGCGCCCAACTTGGAGGCCGCTTCAGCGAGCGCTTCTGGGACCTCGGTCCCGCTTGACCAGCGCCCGATGGGTGCAACCTCGATGTGCGGACGCAACCCGTGAACGAGCAGGCACACGCTTTCACCGGTGGCGGCGCGACCGAAGAGTTCCACCACGGTGGACCCTTGAGCGCCCTCGCCAATGGACCGGTAACGGGAATTGACCAACCCGACCCGGCCTTCCCAGCGTTCGGAGGCCATCACGCGGCCCTCCGCTTCGGCCCCCTTCAGCCCTTCGCACCGCCCGTCGGCGTCCTCCTCGACGACGCGCAAAGTCTTGATACCGCGCAGAGGTGAGCAACATGCGGGACCCCGGAGGATGACGTATGAAGGACATCGATTGGGACGCACTGACCTTCTCCCTCACCCCCACCGATTGGATGTACGTGGCCGAAGTCAACGCCGGTGAACCGTGGATGCCTGGCACGCTGATGCCCTACGCAGATTTCTCCATCTCACCGGCTGCAGGGGTGCTGAATTACGGCCAAGGCCTCTTTGAGGGCATGAAGGCCTACCGCACCGAGGCAGGGCGCATCGTTTTCTTCCGCCCCGAGGA